>JBBQII010000092.1:0-9430 GCA_038324795.1 Gemmatales bacterium | reverse complement strand
AAGGTGGCCCGGCACCAGGTAGATCGGCGGTTTGCTGCCGTGCGGCTGCAGCGCGACGAGCGGTGCCTGCTCGGCGGGGCGCTGCCGGCCACGCGGGTCGTTCTCGTCCTCGTCCGCCGGTTCTTCCTGCTTCTCGCCCCGGGCGATGGCGATGCGCTCGGCCAGGCCGGCCACCGTGGGCGCGGTGAAGATGGCCGCGAGCGGCAGGTCGCCGGTGAACTTCTCACGCACCTTCACGATCACTTGTACCGCAAGCAGCGAATGTCCGCCGATCTCGAAGAAGTTGTCGTGGATGCCGACTTTGTCGAGCTTCAGCAGGTCCGCGAGGATCGTGCACAGTTCGGCTTCGACATCTGTCCGCGGCGCGGCATACGTGTCCGCCGCGAGCGATTTCGCTTCGCCCGGTTCGGGCAGCGACTGCCGATCAATCTTGCCGCTGGTCGTCATCGGCAGCGCGTCGAGCGCGACGAACGACGACGGAATCATATAGTCGGGCACCTTCTTCGCGAGGTACGCCCGCAGTTCCGGAATGGTAATCTCTTCGCCGGCTTTGGGGACAACGTAGGCGTACAACCGGGTGTCGTTGCCGACGGGGCGCGGCACCACGGCGGCGGCCGTCAGCTTCGGGTGATTCTTGAGGACGACTTCAATCTCGCCCGGCTCGATGCGGAAACCGCGGACCTTCACCTGGAAGTCGGTGCGGCCCAGGAACTCCACGTTGCCGTCGCGCAACCACCGGGCCAGATCGCCCGACTTGTACAGGCGTGCCCCCGGCTCGGTCGAGAACGGATTGGGAACGAACCGCTCGGCCGTCAGGTCATCCCGACCCGCGTAGCCGCGAGCCACTGACGGACCGCCAACGTACAACTCGCCCGGCACACCGATCGGCACCGGCTGCTGATACTTGTTGAGGATGTAGTATTCGGTGTTTGCGAACGGCTTGCCGATCGGCACGATGCCGTCGATCGGCATCTCGCTGACATCGCCTTCGAAGATGCTGCTGTCGATCGTCGCTTCGGTGATGCCGTAGCTGTTCAGCACGCGCGTTCCCTTGCCCGCCAGCGCCTGCAGCTTGCGGTGATCGCGCACGTACCAGGCATCTGCCCCGACGACGACGAGCTTCACGCCTTCCAGTGTCTGCTTCGCCGCTTCCAGATGCGTGAGCAATCCGCGCAGCACGACCGGCACGAATTCCATCGCCGTGATCTGTTCGCGCTGGATGATCTCATGCAGCGCACCCGCTTCCAGCAACACGTCGCCGGGGCACAGCACCAGCCGTCCGCCGGAACAGAGCGACCGCACGAAGTCGCCGGGCCAGACGTCGAACGAGAAGTTCGCCATCTGCAGGTAGGTCGGCTTCCATTCACTCAGCTTGTAGGCGTCTTCCCACGCATCCCACGCGTTGCGCAGGTTGTCGTGCGTGATCATCACACCCTTGGGCGTTCCCGTCGACCCGGACGTGAACAGAATGTACGCCAGATTCCCGCCGCTCGCGGCGTCGCCAACATTCTCCTGCGACAGCAAACTGAAATTGCCCGACTCCGTATCCAGGCAAATCGTCGGTACACCCAATTCACCATGCAGTTCGCGCAGCGGCTGCTGCGTGATGACATGCACGGCCGCGGCACTCTCCAGCAGCGTTCGCAATCGCTCGGGGTCATGCTCCGGGTTCATCGGGATGTAGGCACCGCCGGCCTTCAGCACCGCCAACACGCTGACTACCATGTCCGGCGACCGCGCGACGCAGATGCCGACCGCCTTGTCGGGCCCGACGCCCTGCGCCATCAAGTAACGAGCCAGCTTGTTCGCACGCGCGTTCAATTCCGCATAGGTCAGCCGCTCATCGCCCCAGACCACGGCCACCGCTTGCGGCGTTGCCTTCACCTGTTCTTCGATCAACTGATGAACAAGCTTCGTCGACGTCTTCGATTCATCCAACTGTTTCCACCGGCTCGTCACCCAGCGAAGCTCCTCCTCATCGAGCATCGTCAGTTGCGACAGTTTCAGGTCGGGATTCGCCACCGCGTTCTGCACGAGGTTGCGGAAGTGGCGGATGATCCGGTTGGCGGTCTCCTCGCGGAACAGGTCAGTGTTGTAGTTCATGCCGCCGCGGAGTTGTCCACGGCGTTCGCTCAACACCACACTCAAATCGAACTTGGCCGGCACGCGTCCCGCGCGCTGGCGCTGCTCGGCCGCTGCCTGCGTCGTGCCCACGTTGCGGTAGCCGCGCCGGGCACTCGACAGTTGGATGCCGGGAAGGCGCGCGTTGGGCCGTTCGTTGTTCTGCAGCACGAACATGACGTCGATGCGCGGGTGCCGGCTCAGGTCGCGATCGCTGTTCTCCTCGGTGACGAGCAATCCCAGTGGAATTTCCTGGTGATCGATCGCATCGAGTGTGGTTGAACGCACGCGCGACAGCAGTTCTGCAAACGTCGGGTCGCCGCCCAGGTCGGTGTTCAACAACAGCATGTTGATGAAGTAACCGATGAGGTTTTCGGTCTCGATGCGCGTACGGCTGGCGACCGGCGAACCGACCGATACATACTGCTGCTGCCGGCAATAGTAGTGCATCACTGCCTGGAAAGCCGCGAGCAAAGCCATGAACGGCGTGGCGCCATGCTGCCGGCAGAAGCGGTGAATGGAAGCGGTCAACTCGGGTGAGAAACGCACTCGTGCGTTCGCGCCGTTACCCTTGCGTACGCGCGGTCGCGGAAAGTCGGTGGGGAGGTCCAGCGGCGTCTGCGTCGCCAGTTGCCCTTTCCAGTACTTCATCAGGTTGTCGAGCAGTTCGCCCTGCAGGTACTGCCGCTGCCAGACGACGTAGTCGGCATACTGCACCGGCAACGCGGGCACCGCTGGGGCCGTACCGTTGCGGAATGCGAGGTAGTGGCCGACGATCTCACGCGTCAGGATCGCCGCCGACCAGCCGTCGAAGACGATATGGTGAACCGAGATCAGCAGGATGTGGTCCTGCGACGCGAGCTTCACCACCTTGATGCGGAACAGCGGGAAGCTCGACAGGTCGTACGGATCGCGGCGATTGGCGACGATCAGTTCATGCCCCTGCCGGATCTGTTCTTCTTCCGACAATTGGCTGAGGTCGATGACCGCGATGTGAAAAGGCTGTGGCGGCGCGATCGCCTGCGTCGGCTTGCCGTCGACAAGCTTGAACGCGGTCCGCAGCGATTCGTGCCGGTTCATCGTCGCGGTGACGGCCTTCTCGAGTATCGCGATGTCGATGTCGCCACGCATGCGCGCGGCCTGCGAGATCAGGTATGTCGCCTTACCCGGGTCCAGTTGATCAAGGAACCAGAGTGCTTCCTGGTTGTGGGAAAGCGGCAGCAGTCCATCGCGCGGCATCGGCACCAGCGGCAGGGCGGATGCGACCTTGGCGGTCTTCATCGCCTCGTCGATGTGTGCCGCCATTTGCGCGATTGTCGGATGCTGAAACAGCATGCGCAGTGCGACATCGGTACCGAAGACCGATGTCGCGCGATTGGCCACACGGGCTGCCAACAGCGAATGGCCGCCCAGGTCGAAGAAGTTGTCCTCGACGCCGACGCGTTCGAGCTTCAGTACTTCCGCCCAGATCGGGGCCAGCCGGTCTTCCGTGTTTGTGCGCGGCGCGACGTAGGCCCGCGAGGAGCCGGTACGGGCATAGTCCGGCGCGGGCAGTTGATTGCGGTCGAGCTTGCCATTGGGCAGGCGCGGGAATGCTTCAACCATCACGTACGCGGTCGGCACCATGTACTCGGGCAGCTTCTGCCGCAAGTGGTCGCGCAGGTCGGCACCGGAGGGGCCGGGCTGTTCCTTCGGAATCAGGTACGCCGCCAGCCGCTTGTCGCCCGGGGTATCTTCGCGGACGAGAACCAGTGCCTCGCGCACTTCGGGGTACGCGTTCAGTTCGGCTTCGATCTCGCCCAGTTCGATGCGGAAGCCGCGAATCTTTACCTGGTTGTCGATGCGCCCCAGCACTTCGATGGTGCCATCGGCCTTCCAGCGCGCGAGGTCGCCCGTGCGGTACACTCGCCCACCGGGGTTGAACGGGTCGGGCAGGAACCGTTCCGCGGTCAGGTCGGGCCGATTGAGATAGCCGCGGGCGATGCCGACGCCGCCGATGTACAGTTCGCCCGGCACGCCGACCGGCAGCGGCTGCCGCCGGGGGTCGAGCACGTAAGCGCGGGCGTTGTCGATCGGCCGGCCGATGGTGACCGGCTTGCCGTCGGGAAGGACCCGCTGAAACGTCGAGTAAATGATCGTTTCGGTCGGCCCGTACAGGTTCCAGAGTTCGCCGCCGAAGCTCAACAGCGGGTCGGCCAGATCGCGCGGCATGTGATCGCCGCCACTCATGACTCTGATCGGCGGCAGTGGCTGGTTCTCGGCCAGGATCATCCGCCATGTCGGCGGTGTGGCGACCATCGCGGTCACTTTCGCCTGCCGGATCAGCATGATCAGCGCCGCCCCGTCGCGCGATTCATCGCGCCCGGCAATGATCAGCCTGGCTCCGACGATCAGCGGAAGGTACAACTCCATCCCCGCCGGGTCGAACGACAGGGAGATGTTCGCCAGCAGCGTGTCGTCTTTGGTAAGCCCCGGATGCTTCGCCGCGGAGCAGAGGAGATTGACGAGCGGCCGATGGGGAACTTCCACGCCCTTCGGCCGACCGGTCGAGCCCGACGTGTAGATGACGTTGACGAGGTTCTCGGCCGTCGCCCCGCCCTTCGGATTGTTCACGGAGCAGGCGTCGATCTCGCTGGTATCGCCATCGAGGCAGACGACCGCCCCCTTGTATTCGGGGAAACTGCCGGCGTTGCGGCGCTGCGTGACCAGCACTTTCGCCCCGGCGTCGGTCAGCATGTAGCTCAGGCGGTCCTGCGGGTAGACCGGGTCGAGCGGCACGTACGCGCCGCCGGCCTTCATGATGCCCAGCAGGCCGACCATCATCTCCAGCGAGCGCTCGACGCAGATGCCGACGATCACTTCCGGTCCGACGCCCAGCGTCCGCAGATGATGCGCGACCCGGTTGCTCCGCTCATTCAGTTCGCGGTAGGTCAGTCGGCGTTCCGCGCATTCCACGGCCACCGCGTCGGGCGATGCCGCGGCTTGCTTCTCGAACAGGTGATGGACACAGGCATCGGCCGGGAATGGGGATGCCGTTTCGTTCCATTCCTGCGTGATGCGTGTCCGGTCGATGTCGCTCAGGAGCGGCAGATCGTGAGTCTTCGCATCAAGGTTGCGCACCGCCCCATCGAGCAGCAGCAGGTAGCTTTGCAGTAGGCGCTCGACCGTGGGCGTATCGAACAGGTCAGTGCTGTATTCGAGAATCAACCGCGGTTGTTGCGTGCGTGTCCGCGTGATGCTCAGTGAAAGATCGAACTTGGCGGTATGCTCATCGCGGTCTTCGCGCGACATCACCAGTCCCGGCAGGCTGGCCTTTTCACGCGGGGTATTCTGCATCAGCAGCGAGATCTGGAACAGCGGGTTGCGACTGGTGTCGCGCGGCGGGTTAATCTCCTCGACGATGCGCTCGAACGGCATTTCCTGGTGATCGAACGCCCCCATCGCCGTCTTGCGGACGCGGGCCAGCACTTCGCGGAACGTCGGCTCGCCGGACAGATCAGTCCGCAGCACCAGCGTATTGGCGAAGAAGCCGATCAACCCCTCGGTCTCGACGCGCGTACGGTTGGCGATCGGCGTGCCGATCACCACGTCATCCTGATTGCACCAGCGCGACAGCAGCACCTTGAATGCCGCCAGGTAGAACATGAACGCCGTCACCCGTTCGCGATGGCAGATCGTGTCGATCTCCCCGGCGAGCGCGGGCCGCATCTCGACCGACAGCCGTGCGCCGGCCGATCCCTGGATCGGCGGGCGCGGTCGATCGGTCGGCATCTCCAGCGTACTGACGCCAGTCAACCGTTCCTTCCAATAGCTGACGAGCGCTTCGAGCCGGGTGCCTGAAAGCTGCTGCCGCTGCCAGACGGCATAGTCGGCATATTGGATCGGCAGATCGTCCAGCGGCGACGCGGCACCGTTGCAGTTCGCGGTATACAGTTCGGAGACTTCGCGGATCAGCACGCCGATCGACCAGCCGTCCGAGATGATGTGGTGCATCACCACCAGAAGCACATGCTCCGCCTCGCTGCGGCGGTACAGGCTCGCGCGGAACAGCGGGCCCTTGCCGAGATCGAACGGCCGACGGGCGTCGGCCATCAGGATCGGTTTGAAGTCGCTTTCAGGAACTCCGATCGTCTGCGTCAGCGGCAGATCGGCCGAGACGTGCGGGCGGATCATCTGCACCGGTTCTTCGCCGCCGAGTTCAAACGTGGTCCGCAACGATTCATGCCGGCGCACGATGGCGGACAAGGCCTTCTCGAGCGCATCGCGGTTCAGCGTGCCGGTCAGCCGCAGCGCGGCCGTGATATGGTAGGCAGGGTTGCCCGGTTCCAGTTGATCGAGCAGCCAGAGCCGTTGCTGGGTGTATGAAACCGGGGCGCGCTTGATCGAGACGGCCTTGTTCTGCAGCATCTTTGCTGCCAGGGCTCGTTTCTGCTCAACGGTAAGGCTCTTCAAGTCGGGAGCCTGTTCGATCACGAGCGGTTCTCCTTCGCATCGAACATCATGCCGCTCAAGAGTGAATCGAGGTCGGCTTCCGACATTTGATCCAGGTCATTCATGCCGCTTGCCGGCGTTGCCAGCCCCTCGGCCATGCCCGCACGGATTCGCGGGGAGGGGACATCGGTATACCCCAGCATCGCGGCCATTTCCCGGGCCGGATTGCCCAGCACATCGGCGGACATGTCCTGCTTCCAGCGGTCAGCCACGGTCGGGTCGACCGACTTGTGCGTGACCAGGAATTTCTGGTCGCCGTGCATCCGCTTCTCGGGCCGGGTGCCGCTGGTCATGCGGCCTTCCTTGTTGCGGTACGGGTGCGCCATGTCATCGATGTAGTCGATCTTCAGGAAGTTGCAGAGTGCCTGCAGCGTCTCTTCGGGCTGTGTCACCAGTTCCTCGAAACGCACCTGGCAATGCCGTTCCGCGGGCACCTGCTCAAGGAACCTCAGGATGTTGTGGTTGCTGATGTTCCAGACCAGTTCACCCATCTGTCGCGGGGCGAACGGGAACTTCTTGTCGATGCCGTAGCGGTTGACGTAGGTCTGATGCATCTTGTATTCGATGTATGACAGGATCATCGCACACGGGTGCCGCAGCAGATGGATGTACAGGGCGTTCTCGAACATTCCTTCCGCACGTCGCAGCGACTTCACATGGGTCGCGTTCGACGGCGTCTTGTCGACAAGAATGCGGCCCGGCACCGCGTCCTGCAGGACCTTGTAAAAGTCCTTGGTCGTCATGCCCGATGCTTCGAGCTTCTGCATGGTCGCCCGAGCTTCCTCGGCGGTGTATCCCTTCACTTCCATCAGCGCCCGGTCGGCCCCTTCGAGCCAGCTTGACGCGATATTGCCGTAGGCCGCGGCGCGGTCGGCAAGCGTGTCGAACGGCAGCATCTCCAGTTCCGGCGGCGCGAACAGGTCCGGGTGACCGGCAAGCATGACGCGGAACAGCGTTGAACCCGAGCGCGGCGGCGACAGCACGAAGATGGCCGGGCGATTCTTCGGCCCCTTCGACGGCGCGGGATCCTTGCGCGGTACGAAGATCGACACCAGTTCGCGGGCCCGTTCGACTTCCGGTTCCTCGATCGTCGCCGGCCAATCCGGGTCCCAATCCTCGACGGCACCTGCGTGCTCGGTCGGGAAGTTCCGCTTCACCGCGGCGGGGTGTTCCTTGCGAAGGTAACCGGCAAAGTCGTTGATGTTCTGTGTCTCGAACAGCACGTGCGGGTGGATGACTTCCTTCAGGTGCTCCTGAATCCGGTTGAGCAGCACGGCTCCCTGAAGGGAGTCGCCGCCCAGTTCGAAGAAGTTGTCATGCAGGCCGACGCGGTCAAGCTTCAGTGCGGACTTCCAGAGGTCCGCGAGGTGCTTCTCGAGTTCCGTCGCGGGGGCCACGAACGGCACGCTCAGTTCCGGCCGGGTGCGAATCGCGGCGGAGACGGCCGGTTGCCGGCGGGCCAACTCCTCGCGAACGAACGATTCCAAAGGTGCGGCCGGGCGGCGGAACCACTCCTCGGCCGTCAGCGGGATCACGATGGTTTGTGCCCGGTCGGCTTCGATGGCGCTCTTGAGGATCGTCAGCGCCTGCTGATTGCCGACCCCCTTGAGGTTGCGCGACGCCTGCAGTTTCTGCTGCTTGAGCCGACGATCGACGAGACTCTGCTGCGACCAGTCGCACCAGTTGATGCAGGTCACGGGCAGGCCTTGCGAACGGCGGTTTTGGGCGAGAGCGTCAAGCGCGGCATTCGCCGCGCCGATGCCGCCCATCAACGGCGACGGCAGGATCGATACCGAGGACGAGAACAGAATGAAGCAATCGAGCGGCCGATTCCCCAGCACGCGTTGCAGCGTTTGGGCTCCGTCGACCTTGGCGTGGAACAGGTGTTGGTAGTGCTCTTCCGTCAGGCCGCCGACAGTGGAAAGCTGCATTTCATCAGCCAGGTGGATCACGCCGCGGATCGGCGGGTAGCCTTCACCGTCGAACTGGCTGACGATCGCCGTCATCGCCGTTTCGTCGGCCACATCGGCGGTCGCCAGATGGATGCTCGCACCGAGTGCTTCGAGTTCGCGGATGATGGCAATCTTGCGCCCGACCGGGCTATCCGCGTCAACGCTGCTCCATCGGCCTCGGGCGGGAATCTGGGTCCGCCCGACGATCAGAAACCGTCTCGCCCCCTGTTCGATCAGCCCGCGCGCGACAACGACGCCCAGGCCGCCGAGCCCGCCGGTCAGCAGGTAGGTGGCATCTGCACGCCACGCGAACGGCTTGCCGGTATCCGCGTCGGCTTGCACCAGTCGGGCAACAAGTCGCTTCGATTGCCGCAGGGCGATCTGCTCTTCGCCATCGGGATGCGTGATCTGATTCGCGATCGCGGTCACTGCGTTGTCGGAATCGATATCGATCAGGCCGCCCCAATGTCGCGGTGTTTCCTGTGCCAATGTCCGGCCCAGGCCCCAGAGCGCCCGCCCGGCAACGGATGAGCCCTCTTGAGCATCGACGGCCATCGCCTGCCGGGTGATGGTCCAGATCTTCGGGGCCGACTTCCCGGCTACCACGACGAGTTTGCGAACCAGTTCCGACGTCCGACTGCACAAGGCCACGGCATCGATGTTATCGTCGCACGCCCGCAGATCGACGATGCCCATCCAATCCGCTTCATGTGAATCGGCCAGCGTCTTCAGCGTCGATTCAAGCCGGTTCCAGTCGCTCAACAGTGTGACGGAGTTACCCGTCGCGGTCAGTTCTTTCTCGAGCAGTTTGCCGACGTTGCCTTGGCCATCGAGCAACAGCCAGTGCCCATTGCGTGTGATCTCCG
>JBBQII010000091.1:0-9460 GCA_038324795.1 Gemmatales bacterium | reverse complement strand
AGGCCCGTGAACTGGCCATCCTCTTCGATGAGCGCAACCGGACGAAGCACTTCACGAAACGCATGAAGGAAACGAAGAAACTGCATGGGCGAGTAACGCCGGTGAAAGTTTGAGGAGCCTCAAGATTGCCGCGCAGGTTCGTTCTCTGTATTGCCCGCTGGCTTCAAATCTCCGCGGGCTGAGTTACGGGCAGGCCCTGCCGGACAATGCGGAGAAGTATCGGTCCGAGCGGGCCCGGCTGGTTAGGAATCCGCGCCGGCGATTCTGCCGACTCGGAAAGAGTCGCCCGATAAAGCCCAGGCCTTCGCCCTCATCGTTCTACACATCTTCTGCATCTATTCCGGCCGGGTGGAACATCAGCCAGGCTTCGGTGAAGTCTCGCTTGCGTTGCATGCCGACCCAGAGTGTCTTGGGGCCGGGCAGTCCATCGTGCTTGCGGGCGGTGTAGCCACCCAGTTGCGCGATCAGGCGGATCATCTCGCCCAGAGGCGTGGGTCGCCTCGGGGCCGGGCGTTTCGTCACGATCTGGTACACCGACTTCCATTCCGCTTCACTCAGCACCGCGTTGCATCCCATCCCAGGGCATTCACGGCCCAGTTTCAGTAAGTACGGCATCCGCCAGGCCGCGATCATGTACATCGCCAGGCAGGCTTCGAATCTCTCCGTTGTCTCCAGTTGCACATCCTCGACCCGGCAGCCGCCCTCGAGCACCCGAAATTAAACTTCGATCGTCCAGCGGGCACGATACAGAATCACGGCCTCGGGCGGCGTCGACAATTCACCCTGCACATTGGCCACCAGAATCGTCCAGTCGCACCACGCCAACCGTTCGGCGCCGGGGTCGCGTCCTTTTCTACGGCGCGTGTCCGACCGCAACTTCTGACGGCGACGATCCGCCTGCGCCTTGGGCAGACGGCAGGCGATCATCCGGCACGTCAACTGCTTCGCCTGGCCCAAATGAATCAATTGATCGACAAACGGGCCCGGTTGTTTCGCCAGCCATGTCAGCACATCCAATGCCTGGCCGTGTAGCACGTCGTCCTCGGCTTCGTTGCCCGATCGTAGCCTTAAATCCGTGCCATACTGCAAGCGAGAGAGAAAACACTCCTCTGCCAGCATTTGTTCCTCGAAGACGTCCAGATTGAAATACCCAAGGTCTCGAGTCGTCAACGATCCCTTGCCGTGCCATTCGTGTTGACGAGGCATCGCACCATCCGAACTGCGGCCCTGCCCGATCGTGATCGTCACCGCGCCGCTCCGCAATTCGAGTTCGGTTTGCAACTTCAGCGCGGCTTTATTCGAATCGTACGAGCCCCCGCAGGAGGCGTACTCCTTGCATGCTGTCGGGCAAGCCAACCGTCGAGCCATCCAAGACCGACACGGTTGTGAACCGTTCGAGGATCGGTGCCAAGGCCCGGTCCGAGCCGACCACCGTCTTGGCACCCTCTTGAAGCACCTCATTCAAAAATCGGACGAGTTTCGGCGAGTGCCGCTGCTCGATCGCCTGCGATGTGACCTCGACTCCGCACTGCACCGCCATCCGGGCCAATTCCTCATCGGTCGCCTTCGGGTTCTTCAAAAACCCCGGAACAAACGTCTGGAGCAATGTCGTAGTACTGAACTTTCGCTTTCGCTGAATCACCCCGCACTTTTCGGCCACCAACTCACCGGCTTGGCCCAACAACCGCCGGATCGCCACGCTGACCTTGGCTACGATCGACTTGGGAAGCTCCTTCTTCCGATCCTCGTTCGTACATAAGCGGCGATTGTGGAAGGACTTCCCTTTGTTGCGAAGATCAGCTGGTCTTAACCTGATGCGTATGGGTTCCGCAAAGCCTTCACCCACCCTGCAAATCTGCCACGGCGATATTGAAGCCGCCGGTGCTGAAGGTGGTGCCTTCTCGTATCGTACGCGTCCTCGCGTGCGGTTCAGCGGGAACGCTGCCGCCTGCCGCCAACCGTGCCGGTTGTACGGGTCCTGATTTCGGCAACGAGTGCTTGAGCCGGATGTAATTGTGCGTTCGATGTATGTGAATGTCGTTCCCGAACTAATCTCTCCCTGAGAGGGCGGACCGCGGCAGGGCCGGGGGGTGCCTTCGGTGGGAGTTGCATCTGGGAAGCTGTCGCGCCATCGGTGGCCGGGTTGTGGCCACTTTTGTGATGGCTGCAATCCTCGTCGGGTCGGTCGGCTGCGGCCGTACCGTCCGGAACAGCGTGCCGCCGCGCGTCTCGGCATCGGGTGGCTGGGTTGACTTGAACGCGGCCGCGAGCGGTCCGCATGTAGCCCGGCGGGCTCCTGACTGCCCGCGAAACGTACTCGCGCTTTCGGCCGGCGGGTCATATGGTGCGTACAGTGCCGGGCTGTTGAACGGCTGGACCGAGGCGGGAAGTCGGCCGGAGTTTGACGTGGTGACCGGGGTGAGTACCGGTGCGCTGGCATCAACCTACGCCTTTCTCGGGCCCCGCTATGATGCCGAGTTGAAGCGGCTGTTCACCACGGTTTCCGACCGCGACATCTTCCGCCGACGCGGGCCGTTGGCTCCGTTGCGGTCCGAGTCGATTGCTTCCAGCGCCCCGCTGCGCAGGCTGATCGAGGGGCAGATTACCCCGCAGGTCATTGCCGAGGTCGCTGATGCCCATGCCAGGGGACGGCGGCTCTATGTGGGGACGACCAATCTCGACAGCAAACGGCTCGTCGTCTGGGATATGGGGGCGATCGCTGCCCGCGGCGACGCGCGGCTGTACACCGACGTGCTGCTGGCATCCGCCTCGATTCCCGGGATGTTCCCGCCGGTCGAGATCGAGGTTGAAGTGAACGGCCGGCGGCACGTGGAACCGCACGCCGACGGTGGAATCGCCGCACAGGTCTTCGTTCAACGATTGATGCTGACGGGCACACAACAGGGCGACGCAACGCCGGGCGGGGCGACGGTGTGGGTGGTGATCGCGGGGAAGCTCTACGCCGACCCGTCGAGTACCGGGAAACGGACGCTCGATATAGGCGTCAATGCGGTCAACACCATGCTCTATGCGCAATCCCGCAACGACGTCCGACGGATCGCCGCGCTGGCGCGGGAAACGCGTTCGGAGTTCCGGCTGACTTCGGTGCCGGAGGATTACCCCGTCTGTCGGTCGGAGCAGATGTTCGACCCGGAGGTGATGGGACGACTGTTCGAGATCGGCCAGGCGCTCGGCCGTTCAGGCTCGAGAGCATGGCGAGGACCGCTGTCGGATGCGGACGACACACAGGATCCGCCGCGGACCGGCACGCAATTCCTAGCTCCCGAACAGCAGCGGTGATGCACCCGCGGCCTGGCGACATATCGCAACGACTATTTGTTTGACAACCGCATGGGTGGTTCACACAATCACATACATGAGGCTTCGGAAGTCTCTTCAATTCTCTCCTTTTCGCGACCCCGCCAGGGAGGATACTACTTTGCGCACCCGCGAGCGTCGACAAGGGTTTTCACTTGTTGAACTGCTCATTGTGATCGCGATCATCGCTCTTCTGATTGCAATCTTACTGCCAGCGGTGCAGAGTGCCCGAAGCTCTGCGGGACGGACACGCTGCCAGAACAATCTGAAGCAGATCGGCATCGCCCTTCACCATCATCATCTGGAGCAGCTGTGTTTTCCACCCGGCGTCACCCGGTCTACTCCACGCTATTACTGGAGCTGGATGGCGATGCTGCTCCCGTACGTTGAACAGAAAAACGTATGGGATGTGGCGGAAACGCACGCGCTCAACGTAAATACCTATGTCTGGGGATCGGCTGTCTATGGGGTCGCGCCGGGAATGCCCGGCTACTTTCCTCAGAATCCCGCGTTTGGAACGCTGCTGCAGGTATGGACATGCCCTGCCGACCCGCGCACCTTGCAAACAGTCGACGCCTACGGGTTGACCATCGCGTTCACTGCCCTGCTGGGAAATGCCGGCACCGAAACCGCGAAGGACGGCATCCTGTTCGAGGACTCACGCATCAACTTCCAGCAGATTGAAGATGGAACATCGAACACCATTGCCGTGGGTGAACGACCGCCCAGCAATGATTTCTGGTATGGCTGGTGGTTTGCAGGTGCCGGTTCGGGCAACACCGGTATCGGCGACGTGACCATGGGAACGCGATCAGTCCGGTACGCCAGTCGGCTGGGGTGCCCGACGACCAACATCGGGCTCCGGGTCGGCAACGTCAATGACAACTGCGATCAGACCCACTACTGGAGCATGCACCACGGCGGTGCCAACTTCCTGTTTGCCGATGGCTCGGTCAGGTTTCTGAATTACTCGGCCGACAGCGTTCTGCCCGCGCTGGGCACGCGCAGCGGCGGTGAGGTCGTCAGCGATCCCTGAGCCGATCAACCTCCGCGGAAGCGGGCATCGCCGCGGAGGTTGCCGGGAGCTTACTTCTTGCAGCAGGTCGAGCAGCACGTCACGCACTCGCGACACATCTTCGCGCAGGCGGTGCAGGTCTTGTCGTCCGGGTGCTTCTCGCACGCCTTCGCACACATTTCGCAGGCCTTGGCGCAGGCCTCGCAGCAGATGGCCATCATCGGCCCGCCGCGACCGCAGATCGTCAGGCACTGCTTGCAGAACTCGGAACAATCGAGGCATGCCTTCATGCACTCGACGTACTCCTTCTTGCCCTGGGCCACCATCTCGGCGCAGTGGGAGTAGCACTTCAGGCACTCGGCGAGGCACTTCGAGCAGGTGGTGCCGCACTCGATGCAGCACTCCTTCATCTCCTTCGCCTTCTCATCCGCGGACACGGTCCCGGCTCCTGCCAGAATCGCGGCACCAGCGCCCAGACCAGCGAACATTTCACGACGGTTCATGGTAAGCTCCTATCAGTTTCGAATCTGTCAATCGCCGGTTCAGAACATCTGAACCGGAACACTCTCAGTCCCGATGGGGAACATCTGCCACGCAGCGCCCCTTCGTAGTCAGGGAACTACTTCGGGGTTTGCTTCTCCGACTTCGCCCGTGCTTTGAACTCGGCGACTTTCGCCAGCGTCTTGTCCGGGTCGGCCTCGGCCTTCTTCCTGCAGCTGTTGCAGCAGACGAAGACCGGTTGCCCCTTGATGTCCAGCTTCAATGGCGGGCCCATCGAACCGAGCCGTTCATCGCTCGAAATCACGCACCACTCCTGCGCTTCGACCAGCACGCGGTCTTCCGGCGAAAGCTTCGCGCGTTCCGCAGCCACCTCCTCCGGTTTCGACTGACCCGGGGGGCCGGCGAAGTTCGGCTTGCAGCCGGACATCACAACAGCGATCAGGAGCGCCGTTGCCGCAACGAATAAACTCAAACGTGTCATCGCAATCACTCCGTTCAGGTGCGGATGGCTACTTCTGCCGGTAGAACTCGGGCGGCATGATCTCGTCGGGCTTTTCTTTGGCGAGGCCGACGAACTCCTCCACGCACGGCGGGCAGCAGAACTCGTACGATTTGCCGTCCACCATCCAGGCGAACTTCGGGTTGGCCTTCGTCAGCGTGATGGGACAGACCTTCTCACCGCTTTTGGGCTTCAGATCATGTTCCGCTTTGACGCCCTTGAACTTCACGGACGCGATCACGTTCCCGTTGGCCTGAATGTCGTCCGCCGTATACTTGCCGCCCGGCGTCAGGTAGAGCTTTCGTGCTTCGCTATCGCTTGCTGTCATTGCAATCTGTTTGTTGTCATCGCCATGAGCGCTTGACTGATGGCCGTGTCCGCTCTCTGCCGCCGGAGCGTTGGTATTCGAAGAACCTGAAGGTTGCCGGGAACACCCCGTGATCAGCAATGCTGCGGTTGTTGCGATGGCGAGCGAACCGACGAAAATGATGCGGGACATCGATATCCTCCTATTTCGGCCCCGTGGGCGGAAGAGCCATGATCGAACCAGTTATGGGTGCAGGTAGTGGTTGCGCGGAACGGTCGCGTCCCGCCCGGGACGGTATGGCTGCAAGCGCAGTAAAGTACCGGCTGCATCAGCGGGAGAACGCGACAGAATGCATGAAAATGGAGATCAGCAGCGCAGAAGGGAATAGAGAGACAGCAGTTCGCGACCGGCCAGCGTCGTTACCGACGACGATGACGATTCGTTGTAACCAGTCGACTTGGGAAGCAGTTCGATCGAAGGCCAATTGCTCCAATCGCCCGGCAGCAACTCAAAAAACTTGACCGGTACAGCAACAGACTCGACGGTCGATTCCGAAGCGAGCGAATCGACGTGCCTGGATTTCTCGCAGGGACATTTCGACGACTGATCACCGCTGCTATCGTGAGTGTCCGCGGGGGCAGTCGGCAAACTCTCTTGCTGGCAGCACGACTTCGGAGCGGTCGGCGCGGCGTGGTCGCCCTTCGAAGCCGCAACGGCAACCGTGCAGCAACACAACGACGGCCCCATGACCGCCGTCAACGCGAACCAGAAGGTGAAAGCAACCTGCCACATATTGGGATTATCGACTGACATCGGGAGAAAGTCAACTCGGATCAGTGACCGCGCACTGCCGCTTGCAGTATTCCTCAACTCGATTGCTGTTACGACTTCAACGCGGCCGGTACCTTCGGCTTGTTCGAGTACAGCCGCACACGGATCGACTTGGCTTCATTGACATGCGCATCAGCGGTCGACATATCGCCAAGGCGGATGTGGACCTCAGCCAGCAGTTCGTGGGTGTGCAGTTTCGCTTGCAGCAAATCGACCCCGCCGGTTGTAATTGTCAATAACTCCAACCGCCGCCGCAGGAGCATCACTGCCACGTGGTCGTCTTCCATCGATTCGCGTTCCAGGTGCATGCGGGCCAACTTCAAGAGCGACATGCACAAGTCGAACCGCCAGCGCGGCGACTCGCTGTCCTGCTCGACGATCCATTCACGCAGTTGCCGGCTGGTGGTCTGCTCGTTCCAGCTTCCCGATTCATCATTGAATTGCCGATGCATCTCACTGGTGCGGTCGTGCACGGCGGCGAGATCGCCCCAGTTCGACAGTGTGGCCGACGGCTGGCGCACCGCCTCGCGGGCCAGCTTTCGGGCGTGGTTGAGGTACGCGCGGGCTTCATCGGGCTGATTCTGTGCCAGCAGCGCATCGGCGGCGCGAAGCTGCGCCCAGACGTCATCCGGTTCGCTCTCGGCCAGCTTCAACCACTCGCCGGGGGCGGTCTGGCTGTCTTTCAGCAGGCCGCGCAGGTTGCGGTTACGGCTCTTCTCCTGCTCGGTCAGTTCTTCCAGCTGGTGCGTCTTCACTTCCAGTTGCGCGTTGCTGTATTTCAGTCGGCCCAGCAGCGTCTGCACTGTCGCCAGGTAGATGACCAGACCGGTGAACAGCATGAAGCCGCCGACCGTGGCGATCGCCTCAGTCGGCCGCCGCCGGGCCCACTTCATCGTCCGCCCCGGTAGGCCGACAGGTCGGGCCAGCACGGGGTGTTTGTTCAGGAACCGTTCGAGGTCAAGTGCCAAGTCGTGAGCGCTCGCATACCGGCGCGACGGCTCTTTCTCCAGGCACTTCAGGCAGATCGTTTCGAGATCGCGGGGCACCTTGCGGTTCAGCCGGCCTGGCGGGACGGGTTCCTCGCGGCGGACCAGCTGTACGGTCTCCAGGATGGTGTCGCCTTCGAATGGCGGTCGGCCGGTCAGCATCTCGTAGAGGATCGTGCCCAGGCCGTAGATGTCGGCCGGCTTGCCGACCTGATCGCTTTTCCCGGCTGCCTGCTCGGGGGCCATGTAGCTGGGCGTGCCGATCGCCATGCCCGATTGCGTCTGCCGGTTGGCGTCAGTCAGCAGGCGGGCCAGGCCGAAATCGGTGATCTTGGGAACGCGCGTCAGCGGCGGCACCTGACGCGAATTCATCGTCGATGATTCACCCGGGAAGTGCTTCGGCGTATGGCCGTCGGGTCGGGTATTCGGCTCAGCGCTCAGCAGGATGTTGCCAGGCTTCAGATCACGGTGAATGATCTGCCGATCATGCGCGAACTGTATCGCCTCGGCCAGTTGCTGGGCGATTCGCGCGGCATGCTTGACCGGCAACGGCCGTCCGCCGATGTGCCGACTCAGGGTGCCGCCCGAGATGTACTCCAGCGCGAGGAAGGGGGCCCCGTCCGTCTCGCCGACTTCGAAGATCTGCACGATGTTCGGGTGCTGCAGCGACGCGATCGACTGGGCTTCCTTGCGGAAGCGTTCGCGCTGGGCCGGATCGTCCCAGTCTTCGCGCTTGATCATCTTGATCGCCACGCGACGTTTGAGCTTCAGGTGGCTGGCAAGGTAGACCGTGCTCATGCCGCCCTGGCCGAGCACGTGCATGATCTCGTACCCGGCAATGCGCGGAAGGCCGACGTAACCTGCCGGCGGTTTGACAACGAGGGCGGAGCGCAGCGGCACCGTCAGCGCCTGAACTGGCTCAGGTGCCGGCGATTCAAGGCCGGGTCGCGGTTCGCGAACGGTGGACATACTCAAGCGTAGATCGCGATTTCGGGCGGTGCAGGAAAAAAGCGGTTTGGGAAGCGAGAACATCAACCGCCAAGACGCAGAGCCGCCGAGAAGGCGACGGCAGTTTCAACAGTGAAATCCATTGCTTTGCATGACTTCGTGCTTGGTTTTCCTGGTGCCTTTGCATCTTGGCAGTTGATTCTCTTCAGTATGCCGCGTGCATCCCGCCGGGATGCACGCTAAACGCTGATGTTACCCTGCCGGGTGCGTCCACGGTGCGCGATACGGGCGTTTCAGCAGTTTGTTCGCCTCTGCATCGTTCGTGGTCTGCGTTGCCGGGTCCCATGTCAGCGTACGGCCCAGTTCCATTGCCAGGTTCGCGAGGATGCACGAGGCGGTTGAGATGTGGCCCTGTTCGATGTCGGCCACGGGCTTGCCGCGGTTGGCGATCGCTTTCAGGAAGTCCTGCATGTGCCAGCGGATGGCGGAAGCGACATGCTTTTCGAGGTCCTGCTCGGTCTTGTCCTCGGGGAACTTGTCGAGTTCGCTCAGGAAATCGCCATGCAGCGGCTCGCCTTTGCCGACCGGCGTGAAGTCGTAGCTCAGCACGCTGCAGCGAAGCGTGCCCTTGTCGCCGTGGAACGTCGCACCCCAGGGATACTTCGGGTCGACCGGATTGCCCCAGCTGCGGTGCTGCCAGTTGACCTGCAACTTGCCGAAATCAAACGTGGCGGACTGGGTATCCGAGATGTTCGATTTCGCTTCCTTCTGCACCTGAATGCCGCCGGCGGACGAGATACGCGTCGGCCAGCCGAGGTCGAGCATCCAGCGCACCATGTCGAGCATGTGGATGCACATGTCGCCGACGATGCCGTTGCCGTACTCCTTGAAGGCACGCCACCAGCGGCGATGCGGCAGCGACACGCCATTGGCATCGGCCGGGGCGTCGTACGGCCTCAGCGGTGCAGGGCCTGTCCACATCTCGTAGTCGAAGAACTTGGGCGGCTTCGTCACCGGCGAATTCACGACACCGTTGCGCATGTGGTAGTAGCAGT
>JBBQII010000090.1:0-9470 GCA_038324795.1 Gemmatales bacterium | reverse complement strand
CTACCTGACGAGCGCGCCACGCATGCTCGGCAAGACGACCGTTGACCTCGCCGTCGATCCGCCGCCTGATCTCGCCATCGAGATTGAAGTCAGCCGCAGTTCCGGGAGACAACTGTCGATCTACGCCGCAATGGGCGTCCCGGAAGTCTGGCGCTGCGACACCGAGGAAGTCACCGTTCATCAGTTGACCGCCGAAGGCGACTACGAAGTGTCACCGCACAGCCGCTATTTTCCCCGAATGCCGATGAACGAGTTCACCCGCTTCATCGGCATGCGCGATCGGCTTTTCGACAACGACATCGTCGATGCCTTCCGTGCGTGGGTTCGCGAGCAGATCACCATCGATTGGAAAGGCACCTCCCCATGAACCTCCCCCGCTTGTTCGCACCGCCACCCGCGAATACCAGCCGCCGTGACTTCCTCACGCGCGCCGGGATGGGCTTCGGCTCGCTGGCACTCGGCGGCCTGCTCGCCTCTGAGGGGTTGGCCAATCCTTTGGCGGCGAAGGGGATGCACTTCCCGGCCAAGGCGAAGTCGGTGATCTGGCTGTTCATGAACGGCGGCCCGTCGCAGGTCGATACCTGGGACTACAAGCCGGAGCTGGCGAAGCGCGACGGGCAGGAACTCAAAGGCTTCGACAACAACACCGGCTTCTTCGTCAACCAGGTCGGGCCGTTGATGAAGTCGCCGTTCGCGTTCAAGCAGTACGGCCAAAGCGGAGCATGGGTGTCTACCCTGTTTCCGCACATGGCCCGGCACGTCGACAAGATGGCCTTCATCCACTCCTGCTGGACCGACTCGAACAACCATGCCCCCGCCCTGTTCAAAGTGAACACCGGCATGACACGCATGGGCTTCCCGTGCCTGGGTTCGTGGGTGACCTACGGCCTGGGCAGCGACAGCCAGAACCTGCCCGCGTTCGTCGTGATGTACGACACGCTGGGCCGCGGCATCCCCAAGGGGCATTCGCTCAACTGGGGGGCCGGGTTTCTGCCGAGCATCTACCAGGGAACGGCCTTCAAGCCGCAGGGCGACCCGATCGACAACCTGAACCCGCCCGCCGGCATGTCGCCCGATCAGCAGCGGGCGCAGCTTGACTTGATGGCGAAGCTCAACGCGAAGAAACTGGAACAGGGCCCGGCCGAGGCCGACCTGGTCGCGCGCATCGAGACGTTCGAGCTTGCCTACCGGATGCAGATGGCTGCCCCTGAAGCGCTGAACCTGAATCAGGAAACGAAGGAAACGCAGCGGCTGTACGGCCTCGACAACCCGAAGGCGACGCATTTCGCGAAGCAGTGCCTGATCGCCCGGCGGATGGTCGAAAAGGGCGTGCGCTTCGTGCAGATCTATTCGGGCGGGATGGACAACGACCTGAGTTGGGACGGCCACAAGGACATCGCCAAGAACCACGGCGGCTTCGCGGCCGAGACCGATCAGCCGATCGCCGGGCTGCTGGCCGACCTGGAAGCGCGGGGATTGCTCGAATCAACGCTGGTCATCTGGGCCGGGGAATTCGGGCGCTTGCCGATCGTGCAGAAAGGCAGCGGCGGCCGCGACCACAACCCGCACGCCTTCACGACCTGGATGGCCGGCGGCGGCGTTAAAGGCGGCGTCCACCACGGTGCGACAGACGAAATCGGCTTCAGGGCCGTGCACGACCGCGTCAGCATCAACGACCTGCACGCCACGGTGCTGCACCTGATGGGCCTGGACCACAAGAAACTGACGTACCGCTACAACGGAAGGGACTTCCGCCTGACCGACGTGGCGGGGAACGTGGTGCTGCCGGTGGTGGGGTGAAAATGACAAGAACAGGGGGCTTACGCCCCCAGCTCGCCTTAAACCACTTCGATCATGATGCACGACACATTGTCGCGCGACCCTGAGTCGAGCGCCAATTGGCCGAGGCCGTCGGCGCAGGCCTGCATGTCGGTTTGGGCGCAGACGTACTCGCAGAGTTTCTCGTCGGACACGACGCCGTGCAGGCCGTCACTGCAGAGGAGGAAGCGGTCGCCCGGTTGGATGGGCACCACGGGGACGTCGGTCCCTTCGCCCACTTCCTTGCTGCCCAGGTATTTCCAGAGCACGTTACGGAACTTGTGTTCCCGCGCTTCGGCGGCGGAGATGGTCTTCGCCTCGACGAGAGCCTGCGCCAGCGAATGGTCGACCGTGAGTTGTACGATCTTCTTGTTGCGGATGAGATAGGCCCGGCTGTCGCCAACGCCGGTGATATACATCTCGGGGCCTTTGCGCCACACGGCACCCACGACGGTAGTGCCCATGTTCTTCATTTCTTTGTCGAGCAGGCCCATCGCCATGATTTCTTCGTTCGCCTGAACCACGGCCTTGCGGATGGAGGCCTTGGCGGCGTCGACGGTCACATTGGCGGTCAGGCTTTTGCGAAGCTCGCGCGGAATGATGTCGATCGCTTTTTTGCTGGCGACCTCCCCCGCCGCCTGCCCGCCCATGCCGTCAGCGACGATGCATGCGGTCAGATCGGGGAACAGTTTCACTTCGATGGAATCTTCGTTGTTTTCCCGGTAATTGCCCAGGAGCGTGCATTTACCGATATTGAGTGACAGCGGCATGGGAGCCCTCTCTCGCGCCGTCCACGAACGCCCTGTCCTGGGCCCGAATCTTCGGACGTCGGCTAGTGACCGATCACGCGATATGCGTACTGAATTTGGCAGCCCGGGAAAGCGGCCGACCTTCTCTCCGTCAAGTTACAAGTATAACTCACTGCTTTCAACAATCCAATCGCGCACCGCGCAGGTTTCCCAGAAAGACCAACATGGCGAACCCGTACGACCCGGATAACCAGACCGACAGTCCGCCGGCAGTCAATCAGACGATGAACCGGCAATCGCGGAGTTTCCGCCAGATTGCCAAGGGGCGGCCACTGCTCGGGAAAGTTCACTTCGGCACGCCCGTCAGCGCTTTCGGGGCACGCTTCTGCCACTTTTCCCCGTTCAGGGTCGCATTCCGCCCGTTGCTGGTCGCATCGTGCAGCACTGTTCCCTGCCCTTCATCGCAGTGGTAAAGGCCCAGTGTGTCGTTATCAGGCTCGAATCGCTCCGGGGGAACGAAGTCTGTTCCGTCGTAGCGGGCGATATTCGACAGCCGAATCTCGCTGAGCGTGCCGTTGAACTGGCCCAGGTAGAAGCCGGTCGGGTTGTTGTACAGCATCGGCTGCGACATCTCGCCGACGCCGACCTGCTTTCCGTCCACGTAGAATCGGCAAGTCGTCCCCGAGCGGACCCCGGCAATATGGTGCCGCTTTCCGGGTACGATCGGTCCCGGCGCTCGCAGCGTGACGTAATTCTTCGGCATCACCGTATCGAACGAGATGCGGCCGCCGCTCTCCGGCGACAGGTAGAAGCCGAACATATCCGTATGGCCAAGGACGTGCTGATTCTCCTTGGCTTCATAGTCGTACACCGTGATGCAGCACTCGAGAGTCAACGGCCCCTTGCGGTTGATGGTCAGTTCGGGGATACCTGTATCCGTCTTCAAATCGAAGATGATGCCGCCCGGCCCGACGGCCGGTACGATCGTCGCCGGTTCCGGGACCTTTTCCTTCGGCTTCGGCACGGCAGCGATGCCACCGCCCGGCACCTTCTTGAAGCCGATGACTTGATCGCCTTTCCGGGCGAACAGCGTGTCCTTGAGAAACTGGATGACGACAACCGTCGTTTCGCCCTTTTTGACATCGAATCGATCCGTCTCCAGTTCGAGCCGTCCCCGTTTGATCTTCAGCGAGTGCTCGCCGGGCGGCAGCTTCACCTCATGGTCGCCCGTGCCTTTCACCGTCTTGCCGTTGACGCTCACATCGGTTTCGGCATCGCTGATATTCACACGGACGATGCCGTCTTTCGTCTGGAAGAAGATCACCATGCACGCGATCAGCACCAGTGCCGCCAACCCGCCCGCCACCAGCCAGAGGAGGTTGAATTTCTTCGCCGGCACCTTCGAGGCGCGCGAAACCGTCACTTCAGTTCGCGAACCGCGCGACAATGATGGCTCTTCATCGTCGATGTCGGCGAACGGGCTGGGGCCAGACGTCGGTGCCGATGTGTGAACGACAACCACCGTATCCCGCTTCTGCAAGCGATCGAGTTCTTCGATGACCTGATGCGCGTCGTCGATGCGCTTGTCGCGGTCTTTCACCAAAAGCCGCATGATCAGTTTGGACAATGCAGGCGGCAGGTCGGGCACCAGCGTGATCGGCGCGGCCGGCCGATCGTTGGCGAGGCTGTTGAGCACCGCCAGCGTGTTCGTCCCCTGGAACGGCCGTTGACCTGTCGCCATCTGGTACAGCACGGCCCCGAGACTGAACAGGTCGGCGCGGGGATCGACCACTTCGCCCCGAGCCTGCTCAGGGGCCATGTAGGCCGGTGTGCCAAGGACGGTCCCTGTGTGCGTCAACAGTTCTTCGGCCTCTTCCTGCGGGCGCGCCAGGCCGAAGTCGAGAATCTTGGCCCGTTCGCCGCCCTGCTTGGGCAGCGGTTCAATCCAGATGTTGTCGGGCTTGATATCGCGGTGGATCAGGCCTTCATCATGCGCGGCCGCCAGGCCTGCTCCAATGTCCCGCCCGAGCGAGATCACCTCGTCGGCACGCAGCCGCGACGACTTCTTCAACCGCTGCCCCAGGCTTTCGCCCTTCAACAGTTGCATCGCCAGATAGGGAACACCGTTGTCTTCCCCTACCTGATAGATCGGTACGATGTTGTCATGCTCGATGCGGGCGGCCGCACGCGCCTCGCGGAAGAACCGCTGCTTCGACGAGTCTCGCCCCGCCACTTCCGGCTTCATGACCTTGAGCGCGACTTTGCGGCGCAGCGCCAGGTCCTCCGCGGCATAGACGGCCCCCATGCCGCCCTGCCCCAGCTTCGTGATCAGACGATAGCCGGCGATGGTTCCTTCAAGTTGAACAGAGGGGTCGGCCATCGGCACCGCGGCGTGATCGAAGTCGCCGGTGGCCAGTTGATCGTCGGAATGCGTAGGCCGATCGGCCGTGGTCGGCAACGGCCGCGACACGGTCAGATCGGGCGAGGGGGGCTTACGGGACACGCTCATCGAGTCCTTCGGAGGGAGAGCACGATCAATCCACGTACCGGAAGTCGATCGATGCGAACAGCGTCTGCACCAACTGCGTCCACGCCTGCGGGCGCGACTTTGAATCGCCGCCTGCCTCGGTCAGGAATCGCTCGGCCAGTTGCTTCTCGGCACTCGCCGGACTGCGGCCCAGTGTCAGCCGGAACGCCAGGTCGACGCGGCCGGCATCGTCGATGCCCGATTCGTTGAGCAACCGCTCGGCCGTGTGCTTCGCCTGCGCAATCACAAACGGGTTGTTCATCAGGAACAGTGCCTGCGGGGCCACGGTGCTGGTGTTGCGCCGCCCATTGCAGACACTCGGGTCGGCAAAATCGAATGCGTCGAAGATCTCCGGGAGCGAGTTGCGGAAGATCACCGCATAGGCGCTGCGACGCAGGTCGGTGTGCTTGTAGTTGTAATCGCTGCCCACTTCGCCGGAGGTCCGGCCGCCGACATCAAGTTTGAGTTGCCCGCTGACAGTGAGGATCGTATCGCGAATCGACTCCGCATCCAGCCGGCGGCGGTTCATGTGCGACAGCAGCCGATTTTCCGGATCGGCCACGACCGCCTTCGGGTCGGCCACGGACGACTGGCGATAGGTGCGCGACATGACGATCTCGCGCACCAGCGACTTCATCGACCAGTTGTTCTTCATGAACTGCACGGCAAGATGGTCGAGTAGTTCCGGGTGCGACGGTTTCTCGCCCGTGACGCCGAAGTTGTCGGTCGTGCGAACGATGCCGGAGCCGATCAGCCAGTGCCAGGCGCGGTTGGCGAACACGCGTGCGGTCAGCGGGTTCTCCTTCGCGGCCAGCCACTCGGCCAGTTCCACACGCCCGCTCTGGCCGGCGGGAAGCGGCTTCATCGTTCCGGCGGTGGCAACCTGCAGGAAGCCCCGCGGCGCGACTTCACCCTGGTTGTGAACGCTACCGCGGATGTGGATCTTGCAATCCTCGATCTTGCTCTCTTCGAGGACCGACATCACCATCTCGCGGGCCGGGCCCGAGGCCTGCAGCTTCTTCAGCTTCGCTTCCAGGTCCTTCAACTTCGCTGCATCTCCGGTCACTTTCGCGGCCGGCTTCGCCTGATCGGTCTCGGCTTCCACAGGAACGAAGACGATCGCATCGACGACGACGATCCCCTTCGTGTCCTCGTTGGAGACGATCACAAACCCCTGGTTGTTCTTCTCGAACTTGAACTGGCCCAGCGAATGAAACAGCCCATCGATCTCGGGCGCCCTGGTCATGTCGACATGCACGGTCTTCTCGCCGTCGGCAGAGAATATCGTTACCGGCACGCTAGCGGCCCGGCCGTTACCCGAGGCGTAGGCGATGCGCACGTCGAACTTGCCGGTTGTCGGGATCTCCGGCTGGAAGGTCAGGGTCTTCTCGCCCTTTTCCTTGCCTTCATCGTGAATGTAGCCTTCGCCGATGTATGCACCTGAAAAGGTCGAGGCCTTCCAGTTGCCGACCTTCTTCGCGTTCGCATCGTCGACGACAATCCCTTCCACGTCCTTGATCGCCAACACCATCGGCTTGTTCGGATTGGCCGGCTTGGCGTTGGCCGTGACGGTCGCCTTCACGTCCGCGATTTCCTTCTGCACCGCGGCCATCGCGGCATCGTGTTCCTTGATCGCCGCGGTGCTCTCGGCACCGCCGGGAAGCGGCATCTCCAGCCACTTCGAGACGTTGGAATGCGTTAGGGTCTTCGTGTTCTTCAAGATGCCCGCGAGAGCGTAGTAATCCTTCGTGGGGATCGCGTCGAACTTGTGGTCGTGGCAGCGGGCACACGTGATTGTCTGCGCCAGGATCGCCTTGCTGATGACGTCGAGTTGCTCATCGACGACGTCCATCACCAGGACTTTCTTGTCCTGCTCTTCCAGGTTGGTGTTGCCCAGCGTCAGGAACGTCGTGGCGGTCAAGCGGCGGCGTTTGTCCTCGACCGTGCCACCCTGCATCAGGTCGCCGGCAATCTGCTCACGGAGGAAGCGGTCGAACGGCACATCCTGATTGAAGCTGTCGATGACATAGTCGCGATATCGCCAGGCTTCCTTCAGCACGAAGCCTCGCAGCGTGATCGAATCGGCATAGCGTGCCAGGTCCAGCCAGTGCCGGCCCCAGCGTTCGCCGAAGCGGGGGGAGGCCAACAACTTGTCGATCAGCTCGGCGTATGCGGTGTCGGCATCTTTTTTCGTCGCGGCCACGAACGCGTCCACTTCGGCAGGTGTCGGTGGCAGTCCGATCAGGTCGAAACTGACCCGGCGGATGAGTGTGGCCGGATCGGCATCGGCGGCAAACGACAGCCCCTTTTCGTTCAGCTTCGCGAGCATGAACGCGTCGATTTCGTTGCGGATCTGCTTCTTGTCGACCGCCGGAACCGTCGGACCGACCACTGGCGTGAACGACCAGAACTTACGGCCGTCCTCGATGCTCATCCCTTTCAGCTTGGCGACCGCGGCGGTACGCGGGTCGGGAGCCCCCATGGCGATCCAGGCTTCAACATCCGCGATCGCGCTGGCGGGCAGCTTCCCCTTGGGGGGCATCTTGACATCCGTGGCGTAGTGCAGCGTTTTCAACAGCAGGCTCGCGCCCGGCTTGCCGGGGACGAGGGCCGGCCCGCTGTCGCCGCCGTTCAGAATGCCATCTTTGCTGTCGAGATACAGCCCGCCGCGCAGCTTCTTGTTCGTCGCCGCCTCGGCCGAGTGACAGGCGTAGCACTGCTCGACAAGGACGGGTCGCACGCGCTTCTCGAAGAACTCCAGCCCGCGCGCATCGTCCGCGGCGGAGCGAGAAGCAAGAACAGAAGTCAGCAACAGCACGGCAGCAAAACGGGATCGCATCGGAGAGTGCTCCGTTTTCTTCGGCGGGAGGGGTCAGCGGTCAGTGAGAACATTCTATCACGAACTCGGTGAATTTGAATCGCGTTTTGTCTTCGTCATCGCCACAATTGCCTTTATGTTCAGCGCCGCCATCGACGACCTGCTGGAACTTCTGGAGATCCCCGGCCCGCCGGGCGAGGAAGCGGTCGTGGCCGCGCACCTGCGCCATCGGCTCGTACGCATGGGCGTACCCGATACCGCCATCACGGTCGATCATGCACAGTGGCAAAGCGAGTACGGCGGATCCACCGGCAACTTGATCGTGCATCTTGCCGGCACGCGCGGCGGCACGACGCGCATGTTCAGCGCCCATATGGATACCGTCCCCGGTGCCGTCGGTGCGATCCCCCGCGTCGACGGTTCACGCATCGTCAACGATGCACCGGGCAAGGCGCTCGGCGGCGACAATCGCACCGGCTGTGCCCTGCTTCTGCATGTCGCACGCACGCTGCTCGCCCGCAAAGACGATCATGAACCGACGACACTGGCCTTTTTCATTCAGGAAGAAGTCGGCCTCGTCGGCGCTCGCGGGCTGGACGCATCGAAACTGCATGCGCCGGCGTATTGCTTGAACTTCGATGGATATGAAGCGGGAGTGGTCATCACCAGCGTGACCGGCACCGAGCGATTTACCATCGACATCGAAGGCGTGGCCGCTCACAGCGGCATGAACCCGAACGAAGGAATATCGGCAGGGATCATTGCCGCGAGGGCGCTCGCACAACTCGCCGGGGACGGCTGGCATGGAGCGATCACCAAGCCCGACGGCCGCGGTTCGGCCAACATGGGCATTCTGCATGGCGGCACCGGCAGCAACGTGGTGATGCCCGAACTGCACATTCTGGCCGAGGCCCGGTCGCATGACCGCGCGTTCCGCAGGCGGATCATTGAACAATGGCAGCAGTCGTTCGCCCAACATGCCGCCGCGGCGGGCAACACGCTCGGCAACGTCGGCCGGGTGAAGTTCGGGCCCGCCCCGACCTACGAAGCGTACGCTCTGACGGAAGATGCCCCGGTCGTCCAGGCGGTGCGCGCCGCGGGGGAACGCATCGGCCTGAAGATCACCTGCATCAGCGACGACGGCGGCAACGACTGCAACTGGATCGTCGCCCACGGCATCCCCGCCGTCACCATCGGCTGCGGCCAACGCCACGTGCACATGCCCAGTGAGTATGTCGATCTGGAAGACTTCGCGAAGGCATGCGAACTGGCGGAGCGGCTCGCGCTCGGCGAATGCACATGAACGCCGGGGCGGGGTGTCTCGTCTGAATCATGAACGAACTCCGCTTGCCATGGTGAAAGAACAATGATACGCATCCTCTCCCTTGTTGCGATATTGATGGTCGTCAACCAATCGTCTGCTGCCGAGCCAAGCGGCTATGCCGTGCATGAATGGGGAGTGTTCCGCGTCAACTCGCTGGCGGAGTACGCCAATGCGGAACTGCGGGCGGAATGGGACAACCTGCCGCCGTTCATCTACGGGTTGATCAAGGGCCGG
>JBBQII010000089.1:0-9476 GCA_038324795.1 Gemmatales bacterium | reverse complement strand
CTTGTCGAAGTTCGCGATCATCTGACCGTTCTGACCGTCACCGACGAACGTTACCGCGGCGCCGCCGTCGATTTCGATCGTCTTCGTGTAGTCAATGGTGAAGATCTTGTGACCGACCTTGTCCTGACGGTTCAGGAAATAGTGCGATGGCGGCGACGAGATGGCGATCTTGTAGATGTTGTACGTCGCGTTGTTCGGCTCGCCGCCGATGTAGAAATGCTCGCCGTCCATCTTGCCGTCCTTGTACATCATCGGCTCGACGACGCCGCGGATGCGCAACGTGACCTTGTATCGCTTCCCCTTCTCACCTTCAAAGATCTTCTCCGCCTTAAAGTTGTCGGTCTTCTTGGGGTCGCCGGTCACGACGGCCGATTCGCAGGTTGCGCCTGACTTGAATGTCTCCGGCGCGATCCCCTTGCAGGCGAACTCGAACCGGTAGCCATCAATGCTGGCCCCGAGCTTCGAGCCGGACTTCGCGGGTTCCGCGCCGCCTGTCGGAGCCGAGAGACCGGCGAAGACAATCGCCACCAGCGGAAACATGCCGAACATTAGAATACGCTTCATCAAACACCTCACGGAGAGAGGGACGCCACGGAACAACATGATGGCCATCGTTATACACCACTGGCTAACCGCTTGCCGCACATTCCTTGTCGAATCGCTATGATGCCCCTTCCTCTCAAGGGGTATGAACATGGATCAACCGGCGCGGGTGCCCGCGAAAGCATGGGTCGTGGTGGCGGCGGGGACGGCCGTCAATCTCTGCCTGGGCATTCTGTATGCTTGGAGCGTCTGGAAAGGCGTTCTTTACGACAAGTCGAAAGAACCCGGCACGCCGATGACCGGCCTGAACGAAGGCTGGAGCTACCTGACCAACGCACAGGCCACGTGGGCGTACTCGATCTGCGGGTTTGTCTTCGCCCTGTGCATGATTCCCGGCGGGCGCATTCAGGATCGCTTCGGCCCCAAGGTCGGCGCAACGCTGGGCGGGCTGTTCCTCGCAAGTGGTTGCATTCTAGCCGGGCTGATGAAGAGTTACTTCGGCCTGATCCTCGGCTTTGGCGTGCTCGGCGGCATCGGTATGGGGCTCGGCTACTCGGCATCAACACCCGCGGCCGTGCGCTGGTTCGGGCCACAGCGGCGGGCGCTGATCGTGGGCATCGTCGTGGCGGGCTACGGCGGGGCAGCCATCTACATCTCGCCACTCGCGGAGTACCTGATCGGCAACTATGGCCTGTCGGGCAGCTTCATCGGACTGGGCATCCTGTTCGCGATCGTGGTGATCATCGCGGGGCAACTGCTCGCCTGGCCCCCGGCCGGGTACGTGCCGCCGGTGCAGCGGACGACCACAGCCGCGAAGCCGATCGCGCACGATTGGCCTGCCCCGCGCATGCTGAAGACTTGGCAGTTTTACGCGCTCGTGTTCCTGTTCATCGGTTCCGCGCAGTCGGGCCTGCTGGTCATCGCTAACGCCACGCCGTTGTTGAAGAAGAGTGCCAGCGCCCTTCCGTTCATCGCCGCCAATGTGTGGCTGCTGGCGGCCTTCGGCGGGCTCGTGAACGCGGCAGGCCGAGTCGGTACCGGGTACTATTCTGACCGAATCGGCCGGATGCGGGCCTACCTGTTCAACGGCATCATTTCAGGTATCTGCCTGTTTCTGACGCCAACGATTCTGCAAGAAAAAAACGTCGTCCTGCTGTTCGTCGTCGTCGGTGTGGCCTACTGGCAGTACGGTGGCGGGTTGGCACTGCTGCCCTCGATCACGGCGGACTACTTCGGCTCGAAGAACCTGGGCCTGAACTACGGGTTGGTGTTCATCGGCTGGGGGATCGGCTTTCTGATCCCGCTCGCGGCCGGATACATCGAAGATGCGACCGGCAGCATGAACAACGCGTTCTACCTGTCAGGTGGCCTGCTCACCGCGGCGGTTTTGCTGAGCCTGACGCTGCGCCGACCGACTTGGACGGAACGGGCCGCGTAGTTCTTTGTCGCGTGGATAAGGCGCGAGTCTCACCAAAAGGAGCCCTAGTCTCACGAAACGCTGCCAGTCTCCCCTCGGGTAGCAGAGTGGTGAGACAGACATCCCAGCGAGGAACGTGGACTGTTCGCTAAAAATCTGTTCAACGGCCCGCGCGATCGGTTAGAATGGTCCTACCCGGAAAATCCCCCTCGTCGAAAGGCGTGAACCGCGTCGGCGGGAGGGATGTCTGCCCCCTGGTGCCATGGGCAGCCGCCAACGTCGGAGAATCACACCATGCCGTGTCCCCTGCCGGGAATGGATCCGTTTCTGGAAGACGACAAAATCTGGCCGGCGTTCCAGCATCAACTGGTGGCCAGCCTTTACCAAATACTGCTGCCGGGTCTGGTCGATCGCTACCGGGCCCGCATCAGCCAGCGCACGTACGCCACCGAGCAGCCGCTGTTCACGTCAATCATTCGCGAAGAACATCAGGAACAGTACATCGAAGTGCGCCAGCGGGCGGACAATAAGCTGATCACACTGATCGACCTGGTCAGCCCGATCAACAAGGTCCGTACCCAGGGCAGGGCGGCTTACCTCGAAACGCGCAAGCAGGCCCGGCAGCAGAACGCCAGCATCGTGGAAGTCGATCTGGTGCTGCAGGGGCAGCCGATGCTCGACTATTCCCGCGAAGGCCTGCCGGAGTGGGACTACGCGATCACGGTGACGCGCTGCACGCAGCCGGAACGTTACGAGATCTACACGACGACGTTGCAGAAGCGCCTGCCGCGCTTCAAGATCCCGCTGGCCCCCGATGACCGCGACACGGTCCTTGACCTGCAGGCCACCTTCGCGCGCTGCTACGACCAGGGCAACTTCGGCGGCCAGATCGACTACACCCGCGAGCCCGCCTTCAAGATGAACGAAGACGACACCCGCTGGCTCGGCGAAGTGTTGCGGTTGCAGAAGCTGCGGTAACAGGTCCCGTTAGCCGCGACGCGGAGGCTTTGCGCAGCGAAGCGCAAACTGCGATGAACAATTGATTGCTGGAAACCCGCTCCGCTGCGCAAAGCCTCCGCGTCGCAGCTAACCTCCCCCACTTCGACTATCCCTCCGCGCAAGTTCCCGTTACCATTTCATCCCCCTGACAGGACACTGGCCCACGGCAACAGATTTGCACGTGTGCTATAGCATCGTCCACCCCCCTATGCGCCTGGGAGCGAGCTCATGCGGCAACGCACCGTCGGTATAATCGCCATGCTTTCGCTGACTCTCCTCGCCGGCTGCGGCAAGGAGGAACCGACGGCACCGGTTGTCATCCGCGAAGAATCGCGAGGACCGGCCGAACTGCCGTTCGTGGATGTGCCGGTCGTTACCGCGTCACCGCAGCAGCGTTACGACAACAGCATTTCGCAGGCGTTTCGCATGCTGGCCGAGAAGAATGAGCCGGCAGCGCTCGTCGCCTTCCGCGATGCGCAGGCGGTCGTCGTCAATGATTTCGTTAATGGCGAGATTGCCCGTCTGGAGGCCCGGCAGGCAAAGTCCTCCGTCGCCGAGCGTACCGCATCCGACATTCAGACGGTCCTTGCCTCCGGCAACGCCAACGAGGCGGCCCGCCTCGCCGGTGAAGCACTGGCCCAATACGGCGACAGCGATGCCCTCCCCCGCCTGCTTGCTCTGAAGCGTCAGGCGGACGCATTGCTGACAACTCAGCTTCAGGATCAAAGCGCCAAACAGCGGTTTCTTGAAGAGGCCGAGGCGGCGCGCAAGGCACAGAACTATCGTGTGGCCCTGCTTTCCTTTGATCAGGCCATGGCGAGCGGCGTGAATGTCGCTGCCGTCAAACTTACCTACGACGACCTGCGTGAACGGATCAACGCCTATGATGCCAAACGCCAGCGCGCGGCCATGCTACGCCGCGATGCCACCCAGCTTGAAGAAGCCATCGCCGCGCTGGAAGAGGCCCGCCAGGCCTGGGACACGCCGCAGGTCCGCCAGGAGATCGATGATTGCAAACTGGCGATGGCCAACCGCCGTGATCGGCTCGCCGTTGCGGATTTTGAAGTGATCGGCGATGTCGGCTTGCCGCTCGCGGGTCGCACGATTGCCGAGGAGATCCTGCCGCACTTCATGGGCCGTTTCGATCTTGTCGAGCGCTCCCGGGTGAACGCGATCCTGACCGATTTGAAGTTGGATGCCGATGATCTGAACGGCAACGACATCAGCCGCGGCGAACTTGGCCGGCTGGCGAGGGCTCGCTATGTCGTGGTCGGCAGCGTGTCGCGACTGTACGGAGTGAGCGTGAACGCCCGCTTGGTCGATGTTCAGTCCGGCCTGATCGTGCAGACGGCTCGCATCGTCGCGGGATCACCCGCCGAGTTGTCGGGCAAGCTGCCATCACTTGCACGCATCCTGCAGATGACCGATGAGCAGAAGCTTGCCCACGAACGGGAATTGGCGAAAGCGGCGACGATTGCCCCCGCACCGACCGTGGTTCCGCCCGCACCGGTGCGAGCCGCGCCGGAGGAGACGCAGCCGATCTTGGTCACTACGAATCGTCTTCCGGAGTTTGGTGCGGTTGTTGCTGATGATTTCGGCCGCATCCCGCCGCCCGCCAGCCAACCGCAGGCGATCGTGATTGCCGACAGCAGCCCGGCCCGCCAGCGGGCGTTTTTCATCGCCATCGAACTGGGCGACAACCTGTACCGACGCGGCCGTTACCCGGAAGCCTATCGGCAGTACGAGTTCGCACTGGGCCTGTCGCCGGGTCGCGAAGACGTGCTGATCCGCTTGAACAACTGCCGGCCGCACCTGCTGCCGCCAGTTGTCATCGTGCCGCGGCAACGCCTGGCGGTACTGCCATTCGCGGAAATTGGTACACCTGGCTTCGTGCCGCCGGGCTTGGGGGCGTTCACCGCGAGTGCGCTGGCACCCTACTTCGCGACGCAGTTTGATCTTGTCGACACCGGTGAAGTCTTCTGGTGGATGGGCCGGCTGAACATGAGCGTGCGCGATGTGTTGGTCGATCCCTCGGCCCGGTTGCTGCTGGCCCGGGCGATGAACGTTCGATTCATGCTCCTCGGCAATCTGGTGGAGACATTCAGTTTCAACGCCAACACGTATCTGGTCGATGCCGAGTTCAATGCCGTCGTCGGCAGCGCCACCGTGCATGCCCGCAATCCGCATGAGTTGAAGCTGCGCCTCGCTGACCTCGCACGCGGGACGTTGGTCCCGCCGGCCCAGCGTGCGGTCGTCGTGCAGGAGAACGTGGTTGTCGAAAGGCGCATTCGGGAGGCGCAGTTGCAGCTCGGCAAGGGCAACTTCAAGATCGCCATTGGTGTGTTCAAGGAAGTACTGGTTCAGCAACCGCAAAACGTGCAGGCCCGGCATGAGTTGATCGAAGTGGAACGCCAGCAACGATTGTTCGACCTGGAGAAGGCGCGGGCGCAGTCATACCAACAGAACTTCTCCCGACAGCAAGCCGAGCTCCAGCAGCAGGCTGCCCTGGAGGCGGAAGCGCGTCGGCAGGCCGCCTTGCGAGTACAGTTCGATGCCGAAGCGCTGGCCCGGCAGCAGCAGCAGGCTCAAGTGCAATTGATCGTGCAGGGTCGCGACGCGGTGAAGAACCGCAATTTCGCGATCGCGATCAACTTCTTTGAAAGTGCGAAATCGATGCGGCGAACGGCCGAGATCGATCAGGAACTTGCCGCGGTGCGTGCCGAGGCTGCCGACGCGGAACGCTTACGACAGGTTCAGGAGGAGGCAGCACGGGAAGAAGCTTTGCGTCAGCAGCGGGCGCAGGAGGCTGAAGCGGCGAAGGTCGCCGTGCTGGCCGAGCAACAGCGCCGCAAGCAGGCGGAGCGCGATCGCCGCGAAGCGGAAGAAGCGAAGTCTCGAGTAGCGTACGATCGGCTGATCGATCAGGCGCAGCAGGCCCGGGCGAAAGGCGACTGGGCGACGGCCGTGAACACTTTGCAGACCGCCCGGACGTTGCGGCCGTCAACGGAGGTTGAACAGTTGGTCTCCGCGGCATTGATCGATCAGGCGCGGGCCGACGCGGAGAACAAGGGCGCGGAGGAACGCAAAAAGCTGGAAGCTCAGTTGACCGCCGAGCGCGAACGCCGGGAGAAAGCCGAGCAGGAAACCGCACGCAATCAGGCGAAGTACCAGGAAGCGATCCGAAACGCGCGGGCCGCGTTCAAGGAGAAGAAGTTCGACGTCGCCCGACAGCAGTTTCAACTGGCGTCTGCCACGCAGCGCACTGATGAAGCAATCGCGGGACTGCGTCAGGTTGACGACGAAGTTGCGAGAACTGCCCGCGACGAGGCTGACCGGCTGGCCCGCATCGCGGTGGCGAAGAAGAACGACGAGAACCGTGCCAGCCAGCAGAAGCAAGATGCGGACGCGGCAAAGGTGGCTGAAGCGGCGCGGCTTGCGCGCGAAGAGTCCGAACGGCTTGCCCGCGTCGCCCAGCAACAGAAAGACGACGAAGCAGCACGGTCGGCGCGCGAAGTAAAGCAGAAAAAAGACGCCGACGCCGCCAAGGCGGCGGCCGAAGCTCTGAAGGAGCAGATGGCATTCGCCGCGGCGCTGGACCGGGCGCGCCAGGCGATCCGTACCAATCGTTTCGGCGATGCCGATGCCGCCATCGCCGATGCCGGCAAGATTGACCCGAAGTCCGCGGACATCAAGAAGGTCCAACAAGAGTTGGCGGATGCAAGGACGGCGGCAGTAATTGGGGCGAAGAATTAGGAAGCCGCCACCTGCCAGCAGAAGTTCGACGCTGCGGTCGCAGCGGCCAAAAAGGCGTTTGCAGTTCGGCAGATTGATGTTGCCGAGCGCAGCTTGAACGAAGCGAAGGCGATCGACCCGATGAATCAGCAGTTGACGCCCCTGCTGCGCCAACTGACCGAAGCAAAGGAGGCGATTCAATCGAACGTTGAGGCCGCCAAGCGCAAGCAGGCTTACGACGAGCAGATTGCCAAAGCTCAAGCGTTGCTTGCAGGCAAGCGTTATGAGGAAGTCATCACGTTCGCGAAGGCGGCGTTGACGATCGCACCCAACGACCCCACGGCGACGCAACTGATCGCCGCCGCCGTGAACGGAATGAACGGCACCACGGCCGCCATCGCCGCGGCCGCTGAGGAGGAGAGGAAGAAGAACTACCTCGCCCAACTGGAAGCGGGGCAGGGCGCGATGCGTGCCCAACAACCTGCCAAGGCTGTCGAGCACTACCGCAACGCACTGAAACTGCAACCGAATGACGCTGCAGCGTCGAAGGGCCTGGCAGAGGCAACCGCGGCGCTGAACCCGCCGAAGAAGGAGGTTCAGCCGCCGGCCAAACAGGAACCGCCGAAGATCACGCCGCCGCCGGTCAAGCAGGAAACTCCGAAAGTTGTCCCGACGCCAGCCAAGCAGGAGACACCGAAGATCACACCGCCGCCGGCCAAGCAAGAGGTCCCAAAAGTCGTTCCGCCGACGCCCAAGCAAGAGATACCGAAAATCACACCGCCGCCACAGCCGAAGGTCGATACGAATGCCCAGTTGAATTTGCTGTACGCATCCGGAGTCGCCCTGGAAGGGCAGTCCAAGTTCGTGGAAGCTGGCAACGCTTTTCTTGAAGCGGCCAAGCTGGCCCCGGCCAATGCGGACATCCGCAAGCACGTCGAGTTCGATAACGTGATGAACGAGGCATTGCGCGACTTCAATGCCGGGCGCACCGGTCAGGCAGTCAACGGCTTTGAACAGGCAGTAAAGATCTTTCCCGATCACCCGCTGTCGAAGCAATACCTGCAGAACGCGCGGGCAAAGAAGAAGTAAGGTTAGCCGCGACGCGAAGGCTTTGCGCAGCGGAGCGCGCACGCGGCACTCAGTTGTACTCAGGTCCCCGTATGAATTGATGGTTGTCTTCCCCGACCGCATCCGGCACAATACGCAGACCTGCCGAATCCACCCCGGGGACACTTCCCATGCGTCGTGCTGCTGCCGTCATGCTGTTGTCGATTGGCCTGGTCTGGATGGTCAACGCCCAGCCAGTACCGGGTGAGTTCAAGGGACATACCGATCTGATCCACTCGGTGGCGTTCAGTCCTGACGGCAAGCTGTTCGCCACCGCGGGGTTCGACAAGGCCGTCAAGCTGTGGGAGTACAGCAACGGCACGTTGAAAGAACTGAAGACTCTTCCCGGCCACACTGATCCTGTCTACTGCGTTGCATTCGACAACGATGGCAAACGACTTGCTTCGTCTGGACTCGACAAGGCCATCCGCGTCTGGAACGTGGCTGAGGGGAAGACCACGGCCGAGTGCAAGGGACACACCGACATTGTCGATACCGTGGCGTTCAGCCCCGACGGCAAGCTGCTCGCTTCGGGCAGCGGCATGGCGGACAAGAGCGTGCGGCTATGGGATCCGGCCGACGGCAAGGAGATCAAGAATCTCGGGGCGCATAACGGGTCGGTTTACTCCGTTGTGTTTTCACCCGATGGCAAACTGCTGGCTTCCGCCGGGGCGGACAACGTCATCAAGATCTGGGACGTGCCGGGACAAAAGGAGTTGAAGACACTCAAGGGCCACGAGATGGGCGTCACGGGAATCGCCTTCGCCGGGGACAATGCGACGCTGGTGTCGATCAGCCAGGATCGCACCATCCGCGTCTGGAACCTGAACGCGGTCGTGCCCAAGGAGCCGAAGAAGGAAGAAAAGAAAGAAGACAAGAAAGACGCCAAAGACGTAAAGAAGGATGACAAGAAAGACGTGAAGAAAGATGACAAGAAGGAAGAGAAGAAGGAGATGACGAAGAAGGACGAACCGCTCCCGCCGCCGATGAAGGACCCGCATGAAGTCAAGAAGTTCGGTCCGACGCCGGATGACCTGTACGGCATCGCCTGGTCGAAGGAAGCAAAGGGGATCGTGACGGCCGGGTACGCGGGCAACATTTCGTTCTGGGACTTGAACGACCCCAAACCCAAGTTCACGAAGAAGCTCAAATCGCTGGCATACTGTGCGATCTTCTCACCTGATGGCAAGTCGGCCGTCAGCGGCCACCTTAACGGGACAGTGATCATCACGCCGTTGAAGTAGCCTCGCATCATTGAGGCAATACCGCGATGTGCGACGGGTCGCTCGGCAGCGCGGGACGGGGCGGCGGGTACGGCTCGACCTGCGTGGAGACTTCGGTGTCGGCCGCCGCACTCGCGGAGATGTTCATCTCGCGGATCAGCGGATGCCGCATGTAAGACTTGTGCCGATCCGCGCAGCCAGGCGCGAGCAGCACAAGTGCGAACACGATTCGTTGCCACATGTACCTTTTCATGCCATCGGGCCCAAAATCAGTTCACGCAGGTCTTCCACCGCTTCCCATGCATGATGAGCGATGGCCGGGTTGTCCGACTCGGTCAGCAGATCAAGATCGGGCCACAGCCATGTCAAGCCTTCAGCGGCGATCAGGTCGATCGTCTGATGCACATTGTCGACGCTCGGGCTCTGCAGTGCTTCACGCAGCACGTTGAGCGATG
>JBBQII010000088.1:0-9506 GCA_038324795.1 Gemmatales bacterium | reverse complement strand
ATGATGGTATTTTCCTGTTCAATCCGCCCAGTTTTCGATCTTCAACCCGGGCACGGGGCGGAAGTCCTTCACGTTCCGGGTCACCAGCGTGGCGTTCTCCGCCAGCGCGATGCAGGCGATCAGCAGGTCGGCGCGGCCGATTCTTCTGAGAGACTTAATGCGAGACAGCCGATCAAATTCATCCAGTGCGCTGCCAGGCTGACCGATTATGTTTATTCGAGCCAACTGATTGTTACTTTCGGTCCACTTGGCATACGCTCTCGCTAATTCCTCTTTGTCGGCCGCAGCGAGCAGCGATGAGAATCGGCCCTGAAGAATCTGCATTTTGGTTACGAGCGTGGTCGCAAGTAAGTCGCGTTAGCTGGCTTCAATCATCTTTCGGGAGACTCTTTCATGCTTATGGAATGCGAGGGTCGGAATATCCGTGTCCAGTGGACGCATCTGAATCAGCTGCCTCCTGCAGTGTTGTTACGACGTTCACGTTCCGTGAAGTCAAGCATGTACTTGAGGTCGTCCGGATCATTCGATGTACCAATGGTCGCCAACATCCGCTGGTTCGCTTCTCGCCAATCTTCTTTCCTCGGCTCGCTGCTTGCAAGCCAGTCGCGCAGTGCCTGATCCAGAAATCGCCAGTCGTCACCCAGCTTCCGGCCGGACAGAGCGCCACTGACGGCGAGTGACCGCACGGTCTCGTCCGGCACGCGCAGCAACTTCGCCGCCTCGGCAAGCGTGAGGATGCCGTCGGTCGCCGCGGATGTCGGCTTCACCTTGCGTGCCGTCGATCGCATCGCGGGGAGTTTGCTTTTGGGTTTCGTCGCCATCACGTCGTCTCCCGGCCAGCGTCCGTCTCCAATCACCCTTCGTCGCGCGTCAACTCCAGCGTTGCCCACAGGGACGGGTCTTCCGCGAAGGGGAACTCGCTGCCCACGCCCGGGGTCTGTTCACCGAGTTCGAAATCGCGGACGGCGTAGTAGAGGCCCAGCTTCGGATTCTGTTCCGGGTCCCAGCCGTACAGCACGCTGCCGGCGAGGAACGCTTCGAGACGATAGCCCTTCTTCGTCCGCTCGAAGCGGAAAGGTACGTCGTCCGCGCCCGCCAGCGGGGCATCCTGTTGCGCCCGATGGATCTTCGACTGGGCGAACATCGGTTCATCTTTGTCGCCGCCGCCGCCGGCTGCGAGGAAATGGAACTGGTGGCAGGTCTTCAGCGCCCGGTGGCCCGAGCGGTCGCCACGGGTATCGATCCAGAGGGTGATGCCGTCGGATTGCCGCAGCCGATCCGGGTCGCCCAGCGGCGGGTTCTCTTTGCCCGTCACCTCGACTTGCAGGCCCAGTCCCGTCTCGTTCCATCCCAGGCGAACATCCGCGAAACGCGGGGAGTTGTCCATTTCGCTGAACGGTTCAATACGGGCCGGGTCGGGCAGGTCGATCAGGCATTCCTCATCGTCGCGCGGCATCTCGGCCACGTGCGGGCAGGCGTACTTCATCCGGAACATGAAGCGGTAGGGGATGATCGACATCTTTTCCTCACTCTCCCGCCGGGGCAGGCTTGGATGCCGGCGGGTTCAGCAGGCTGCGGGCCAGTACTTCCTTCGCGCGGTCGAATTCCGGCTGCCAGGTGATCTCCGGCGAGCCGTTGATCATGCAGTCGCGAACCTTCTCGAGCGTGTTGCGGGCCATGTGCGGGCACTTGTTGCAGGCACAGCCGATGCCCGGCACCGGCAGGTAGCGGTGCTGCGGAAAGCGCTGTTGCAGTTGCCACATCATGTTCGCCTCGGTGGCGACAAGGAAGTCGGTCGGCGCGGCGAAGCTGCCGACATGCTTGATCATCGCCTCGGTGCCGCCGACGAAGTCACTGCGTTCGAGGATGTTCGCCGGGCACTCGGGATGGGCGATCGTTTTGCCGTCCGGGTACTGCTTCTTCATCTTCAGCAGGTCCTGCACGCTGAAGATCTCATGTACCATGCACGAGCCGTCCCACAGAATCATCGGCCGGCCGGTTTCTTCCTGAATGTAGCGCCCGAGGTGCCGGTCGGGCACAAACAGGATCTCGTACTCGGCCGGCACGCGCTTGACGATTTCGAGAGCATTGCCGGAAGTGACCACCCAATCCGACAGGGCCTTCACGGCGGCCGACGAGTTGATGTACGTCACCGTCTGGAACTTCCGCCCGTTCTCGCGGAGCATCTCCTGGTAGCGCGCCAATTTGTCGGGCGGGCAACTGTCGACCAGCGAGCAGCCAGCCTTCAGGTCGGGCAGCAGCACCTTCTTCTTCGGGTTCAGCATCTTGGCCGTCTCGGCCATGAACAGCACACCGCAGAAGACGATGACCGGAGCTTCCACTTGGGTCGCTTCGCGCGCCAGCTTGAGGCTGTCGCCCGTGATGTCGGCCAGTTCCTGGATCTCACCTTCCTGGTAGTAATGCGCAAGAATCGTGGCGTTGAGAGACTTCTTCAGTTCAAGAATCTCGGCAGCGATGTCACCGGCAACGGAGGTGCTCATGACAGGGTTCCTTGTTTTTCGAGTGGCGGAGGAACAAACCCACGCTTTTCAAATTCATTGTAGAAGTAGCGCTGCCCCCGTGAACGTCTTTTGGGTCCGTTAGCCCGAGATGCTGCGGCATCAATGTCCAACGCGGCATTTGAATGCAGTTATCCTGGTCTGCGTCAAACAGCAAGTTCCCCCTACCGAATTACTTCATTTTTCACCCCTTATCCGGCAATCCGGTATTGTTTTCCACGTGGACGGCTCGATAATAAGGTAGTCTTCATTTCTTCACATCGCAGCATCCGTCGTCCATCGAGGTATTTCCTGTGACCCGTTGCATCTTTCCGCAGCGCCGGTTCCGTGGTGCCTTCACGTTGATCGAGTTGCTGGTGGTAATCGCCATCATCGCAATTCTCATCGGCATGCTGTTGCCAGCCGTACAGCGTGTACGTGAGTCGGCATCGCGCGCCAAGTGTCTCAATCATCTCAAGCAGATCGGCCTGAGTCTGCAGACATTTCACGATTCCGAGGGATGCCTTCCTTCAGGCGGTCGTGACTACAACTCGGTGGCAACCCGGGATAGTGTCGGCGGCCCGCTGTCGGGCCCCAGGAGGCAGCAGCTGGGGGTCTTCCTGCAGATCCTTCCTTACATCGAGCAGCAGAACGTTTACAACCTCACTGTCGATGCCGAACTCTACGCTGCGAAGATCCCGATCTACTTCTGTCCGTCCCGCCGTGAGCCGATGCAGTTGACGCACGGCTTCGGCCTGCGCGGCATGAACGATTATGTGATCATCGCCACCGAACCGGAAGATGCGAACAGGGACGGCGTGATCGTCCGCATGCAGACGGCAGCCAACTGGTCGCCGATCTCGATGTCGGCCATCATCGACGGCACGTCGAACACTGTCGTCTTCGGCGAAAAGCGACTGAACTTGAGGGATTACCGCACTGGTTCCCCGTTCGATGATCAAGGCTATTCGGACGGCTGGGACAATGATGTTGTACGCTGCACGAGGATCAGCAGTCATGTGTACGGCCGCGATCCGGTCTCCGGTGTGACCGAATACTCACTCGGTTCGGCCCATGTGCTGGGGATGCAGTCCGCCTGGGCCGACGGGTCCGTGCGCTACATCAGCTACTCGATCGATGAAGAAATGTTTCGGCGCATGGCCTCCCGTCTCGATGGACTGGTCATCCAGGAATGACCGCCACCTTGTTCATGATCGAACTGACGGTCGCCGACCTCGCCCTCTCGATGGCCTGGTACCGCGACCGTTTTTCGTTCCCTGTCGTCATTCTGGATGAGACCAACAGCTTCGCGCTGCTGGATGCCGGCACCTGCCGACTGGCGCTCAAACAGGGGACGCCTGCTCCGGGAACTACGCGGGTTGTCTTTGCTTCGGCCCATCTCAACGAGGTGATTGCCTCATTCGCGTCACTGGGCGATCACCCGGTTCGGCCAGTGAAACTAAGCCACGAAGGCTATCGCGAAGCACTGTTTCACGACCCCGACGGTCATGCCGTGGCAGTGTTCGAGTGGGTCCATCAGGGCTGAAGGCTACTCTTCCACGCGTTCCGCGTAGAAGCCGGTCTCGCGGTCCTGCAGCTTCGATGAACCGCAGATTGCCTTGCCGTTGCCGGTGAACAGGAAGCCGTTGAACGACTGCTCGATCTGCGGAAACTTGACCGAGAAGGTGATCGCATGCCGTTGGCTGCCGATCATCCCTTTCACGTCGTACTTCGCGCCGTCGCGATCCGAGTAGAACGTCCCGCCGACTTCGCCTGATTCATTCACTTCCAGGTTCAGCGTCCCCGACCGGCGGCCGTCGTCGTAGAGCTTGTACTTGCCGATGAAGAAACGACTCTCGAACGTCGCGCCGATCGCCAGCTTCTCGGCCTTCTTCGGGACCACGTCGGCAATCGGCTTGGTCAACACGTACAACTTCGCATTGCCGAGCGGTTTGAGCGTGAAGCCGTCCTTGCCGGTCTCTTCCACGAGCAGGTCGCCGCCCAGCTTCTCGGGCACGAACTGGCCGATGTCCAGGTTGAGGCGCTGGCCGGGGTAGATGTGCACGTTCTCCCCCTTCGCCTTCGCGGTACGCTCGGTCGATTCCTTGTAGGTAATGAACTTTTCAACGAGCAGCATGGGGACCTGCTTGTTTTTCTCGAATCGCTGCCGGGCCGGCTGCACCAGCAGCTTGGCGAAACGGTCATCGTTGGTGCGGACGATCAGCATCGCGTCGGCCGTGTCGGCCAGCACATCGCCGAACTCCGCGAGCTGAGTGGAGGTGATCTCCTTGAGTTCCTTCACGTTCTTGCCGTCCGAGATCGCCTTTTCGAGCACGGGGTTGACGTAGTGCTCGAAGTGGTCGGCGCGGACCGTGCCTGCGCCCAGCAGAAGCATCACCGTGAGGAAGCGAATCATCATGCGAACTCCGGTTCGGGAAGGATGGTGTTCATCATAGGACGCAAGCCCCGCGCAGAGGGTTTCCAATTCCAAGCCCCGACTTGAGGGTTTCCGTAGGTCGGGGCTCTTTTGTTGTCGAATCGATCGCCGTCTCAAGACACAATATCCCAACTTACCCTACGGAGATCAAACGATGACCAGCCGTGCCGCGACCGAGTATCGTTACGAAAAGCTCACCTGGCCCGAGATCAACGACGCAATCGACATGGGCAAGGTCTGCATCCTGCCATGCGGAGCAGTCGAGCAACACGGGCCGCACCTGCCGCTGGATGTTGATCTCGTCTGCCCCGGCGGGATCGCCAAGGGAACCGGGCAACTGATCCCTGAACAGATGCTGGTTCTGCCGATCGTTGCCTACGGCTACACCGGCCACGTGATGGATTTTCCCGGAACCATCAACAGCGACTCCGAACACTTCATGCACCACGTGCTCGATATCACCAAGTCGCTGGCCTATCACGGGTTCAAAAAGATCATCCTGCTGAACGGGCACGGCTCGAACATGCCCAATCTCGATCTGGTGGCCCGGCGGACCAATCTCGAAACCGACGCCGAGTGCGTCTGCTGCGCATGGTGGAATCTGTTGACTGTGGACAAGGAGTTCCTGCCGCGCTGGCGGCAGAGCAAGTTCCCCGGCGGCTGCGCCCACGCATGTGAACTGGAAACGTCGCTGTACCTGTATCTCGATGGTGACAACGTCCGCACCGACCTGATTCGCAATGGGGACATCTCGTTCAACAACGACGAGAACCCGTTCACCTGGGTCGACCTGTTCGGGGCAGGCCCGGCCACGGTCGTCAGTTGGACCAGCAGCTACTCCGACACCGGCGTGCTGGGCGAAGCCGAGCTGGCCACGGCCGAGAAGGGGCGGGAAGCGTACGAAGAGGCCGTCAAACAGTTGATGCGCTTCGTGACCTGGTGGAAGCCGCGGCCCAAGGACGTCCGCAAAGACCGCCACCGCAAGCCGCCGACGATGCCGATCCCCTGGGGACAGCGGCCGGTGGGCAACTGACGTGTTGGCCCGAAGCGTCAGCGACGGATTCAAACATCCTTCGTTGACGCTTCAGGCTCGAATTGCATGCGGAACTCACGTCGTTCTCACTGTTTCGTCGTCTCTCTCACGGAGGGTGGGGGCGGAATGAGAGAGACCGGTTTATCGCCCATCTCCCGCAGCCGCTGCATCAGGACGTAGAAAACGGGCGTGAAAAGGATGCCGAAGATTGTCACGCCGATCATCCCCGCGAAGACGGCCGTGCCGAGTGCGGTTCGCATTTCCGCCCCGGCCCCCTCGGCGAGCACCAATGGCACCACGCCGAGGATGAACGCGAACGACGTCATCAGAATCGGCCGCAGGCGTTGCCGGGCGGCTGCCACGGCGGCGTCCCAGCGGGGCATCCCTTCTTCGCGCTTCTGCTTCGCGAATTCGACAATCAGGATGGCGTTTTTGCTCGCCAGCCCGACCAGCACCACCAGACCGATCTGCGTGAAGATGTTCAAATCGAGCTTGGCGATCTGCAAGCCGATGACGGCACTGAACAGACACATCGGCACGATCATCACCACGGAGGCGGGCAGCAGGAAACTCTCATAGAGAAACGCCAGCACCAGAAACGCCAGCAGCGTGCTGAGGCCGAAGATGATCAGCGTCGTATCGCCCCTGAACGAGAACACGCCGGGGATCTGCACCTGCGTGTTCGCGGCTTTATCCTGCTGAAAGGCCATGTCGGTCCACGCGAAGCGCATGCCCTGCGGCAGGTCGCGATTCGCCAGCATCTCCATCTTCGCCATCGCCTGGCCCATACTCATTGCTTCCGGATTTACGAAGCCGTTGAGGTCAGCCGACGTGATCCCCTGGTAACGGTTGACCTTGCTCGGACCATCCGTCTCCTTGATGTCGATGAGATTGACCAGCGATACCATCTCGCCGGTGCGCGAGCGTACCTTCAACTTGGCGATGTCCTCCTTGCGGTTGCGGTAGTTGGCGTCCGCCTGCACGTTGACCTGCCAGTTGCGGTTCTCCAGCGTGATGTCGTTGACGTACAGCGAGCCGAGGTAGACCTGCAGCGCATCCTTGATGCTGCGATCCTGCACGCCCATGCGGAAGGCGCGGTCGGTATCGATGGTCACACTCAACTGCGGCGAACCGCTGTGGAACGTACTGAAGGCCGCGGGAATGCCCGGCGGAGTGCCCGGAGGAGACTTCATCGCCTCAAGACCGAGATTCGCGGTTGTTCCTTCAAGCACGCCCAGGCCATAGTTTTCCTTGTCCATGATCTGCATCTTGAAGCCGCCGGCGTTGCCCAGGCCCAGGATCGGCGGAGCACCGAACGCCTGCACGTCGGCTTCCTCGATGGTTGCCAACTTCTGGTTCAGCTCGGCCACGATGGCATCCGCATGCCGGCCCTTGCGGTCCTCGAACGGGTCGAGCGCGATGTACGCCCCGCCGGAACTCGATATGTTCGCCTGCGCGAAGATCGAGAAGCCCGACAACGAGATCACATTCTGAACCCCCTTCACCCCTTTACTGCGATCGCGTGTGCCGTCCGGCAGCACGGGACCGAGGCAGATGTCGGTCATCCGATCGACCACTTTCTGCGTGCGTTCCACGGATGCCCCGTCCGGCAGTTGCACGTTGATGACCAGGTAGCCCTGATCCTGTTGCGGGATGAACCCGGCCGGCACCTTGGTGAAGGTATAGCCGGTGACCAGCAGCAGGCCGACGTAGATCAACACCACGATCAGCGACAGACGGATGAAGCGTGCCACGCTGACCGAGTAGATGCGGGTGAACCGGTCGAACACGTAGTTGAAGCCGACGAAGAACCAGGACAACACCCAGTTCACCGGTCGGGACGCCGCGATTCCGATCGCCGTGAAGATCGCGAACACCGCCAGTTTGTTGAACTTCCCACCGAAGAAATAAATGCCGACAAGTCCGACGATCAGCCCGACGCCGATCATCGGCAATGCATCCATCCGGCGGACCGGTTTGTCGGCATGCTCATGGTGGGGGTGTGCCCGCAGCAGCAGCGGGCAGAGGGCGGGGCTGAGCGTCAATGAATTGAAGGCCGAGATCAATGTCGAAACGGTGACAACCACGGCGAACTGCTTGAAGAACAACCCGGTGATGCCGGGGATCAACAGCGAAGGCACGAACACCGCGACCAGTACCAGCGACACGCCGATGATCGCACCGGAGACTTCATGCATGGCCGTCTGTGTCGCCTTCAGCGGATCGAGCCCGCGGGCGATGTGGAACTCGACGGCTTCCACCACGACGATCGCATCGTCGACAACGATGCCGATGGCCAGCACCATGCCGAAGAGAGTGAGGTTGTTGATGCTGAAGCCGAAGGCGAACATGGCCGCCAGCGTGCCGATCAATGCGACCGGCACCGCGAGCATCGGGATCAGTGCCGCACGCCAGTTCTGCAGGAAGACGAGTACGACGATTGCGACCAGCACCAAGGCCTCGAACAGCGTGTGCACCACTTCGTTGACGGAAGCCTGCACGAACACGGTCGGGTCGAAGACGATGGTATACTTCAGGCCCGCGGGGAAATCACGTTCCAGGTCCTTCATCAGCGCGCGGGCGTCCTTCGCGGTCTCGAACGCGTTGCCACCCGGAAGCTGGAACAGCGGCAGGCCGACTGACGGTCGGCCGTCGAGCTGGGCCGACGAATCGTAGCTGCGGGCCCCCAGTTCGACACCGCGAATCTCCGTGCCGCCTTCTTTGCGCACATCGCGGATCACCTCGCGCAGCCGGACAAGCTGTTCCCCTTCCAGCTTGACGACGATATCCTCGAACTCGGATTCCTTTACCAGTCGGCCCGGGGCGTTGATGACCATCTGAAACTGCTGCCCGCCCGGGGAGGGCGGGGCACCGATCTGCCCGGCAGCCACGCTGAGGTTTTGATCGCGAATCGCTTCGGCGATGTCGCTGACCTGCAGGCTGTAGTCGGCCATCTTGTTCGGGTCGAGCCAGATGCGCATCGAGTATTCGCGCTCGCCGAACAGGAAGACATCGCCCACACCCTTGATGCGTGCAAGGTCGTCTTTCACTTTCAAGCGTGCATAGTTACTGACGGCTAATTCACTGTGGATCGGCTTGCCGGTTTGCGGATCGTTCTCGGAATACATGTTGACGACAAGCAGAATGGCCGACGACTGTTTCTTGGTCACGACGCCGATGTCCCGCACTACGGTCGGGAGCCGCGGTGTCGCGACCGCCACGCGGTTCTGCACCAGCACCTGTGCCTTGTCGGGGTCGGTGCCGACTTCGAAGGTCACCGTCAACCGCATCGCACCGTCGTTGGTGCATTGCGATTCCATGTACAGCATTCCTTCGACGCCGTTGACCTGTTCTTCGATCAGCGAGGCGACTTCGGAGGCGACCTTCACGGCATTCTGACCCGGATAGGTGGCCGTGATGACAATCTGCGGCGGAACCACATCCGGGTACTGCGAGATCGGCAGCGCGGTGAGTGCGAGAACCCCCATCAGCGTGATGAGGATTGACAGCACGATGGCCGCGACCGGCCGGGTGATGA
>JBBQII010000087.1:0-9516 GCA_038324795.1 Gemmatales bacterium | reverse complement strand
GCCTTTCTCAAGAGCTTGCTGCTGACCCCCAGTCCGTCGGGCTTCGAGCGGCCCGTTCAAGATGTGGTTCGCGCCTGGGCGAGCCAGTATGCCGATGAAGTGCGGACCGATCGGCATGGCAACGTGATCGCGGTGCGCCATCCAGGCGGCCAGCCGCGCATCATGCTGGCCGGGCACTGCGACCAAATCGGTTTGATGGTGCAGCACATCGACGAGAACGGCTTCCTCTACGTGCAGCCGATCGGCGGTTGGGACATGCAGATTCTGCTCGGCCAGTACGTGACTGTCTGGACGAAAAACTGCGCGATTCAGGGGGTGGTTTCCCGTAAGGCACCTCATTTGCTGACACAGGAAGAACGGAATAAAGTGCCCCTGTTCACCGATGTCTGGGTCGATATCGGTGCGAAGAACCTGGAAGAAGCTTCCTCGCTGGTGCGCCACGGCGACCCGGTGACGATCAGCCTGGGCTACCGGCCCATGCGCAACGGCATGGCGGCTTCCCCGGCAATGGATGACAAGGTCGGCCTGTGGGTCGCGATGGAAACGCTGCGCCTGTTGAAGGACAAACAGCGGAAAGCCGTGGTTTACTCCGTATCGACCGTGCAGGAAGAGGTCGGCCTGCGCGGGGCGATCACCAGCACTTACGGCATCAATCCGCATGTCGGCATCGCGATCGATGTCTGCCACTCGACGGATACGCCCAGCAACGAGAAGAAGCAGTTGGGCGACATCAAGCTGGGTGCCGGGCCGGTGTTGTTCCGCGGGCCGAACATCAACCCGCACGTGCTGGAAGAGTTGGAGGCCGCCGCCGCGCGGCTGTCGATTCCCGTACAGGTTCGCGGAGTGCCGCGCGCGACCGGGACCGATGCCAACGCGATCCAGATCAGCCGGGACGGCCCGGCGACGGCTCTGATCGGCATTCCGAACCGCTACATGCACAGCCCGGTCGAGGTCGTGCATCTCGATGACTTGAACAATGCGGCCCGCATTCTGGCCGAGTTCTGTGCCAGTGTGACGGCGCAGACGAATTGGATCCCCTGATGATGCCCCCAAGGCCGGGTCTTCGATTTCCGGCCGAGCAAGCGCCCGGCTCCGAAGGAGTTTGACGATGGTAACTGAACGTGTGCCGATGACGCGTGAAGGGTACGAAAAGCTGAAGGCCGAAATGGCCAACCTGCGCGATCATGAAATGATCGAGGTGACCAAGCGCGTGGCCACGGCCCGCGAACTGGGCGATCTCAGCGAGAACGCGGAGTATCATGCCGCGCGCGAGGATCAGGGGATGCTGCAGGCCCGCGTCAACGTCCTCTCGGACAAGCTTGCCCGGGCCGAGATCGTCGACCCCACCAAGCTGCCGCGCGACGTGATCGTCATGGGGGCCAAGGTCAAGGTCATGGACCTGGAGTACGACGAGGAAGAAACCTTCCAGATCGTCAGCGAAGGCGAAGACGACCCCGACAAGAACAAGATCCTGACGACCAGCCCGATCGCGCGCGGCCTGATTGGCAAGAAGAAGGGCGACACCGTCGAAATCGAAGCTCCGCGCGGCAAAATGAAGTTCAAGATCCTGTCGATTTCGTTCGATTAGATTGACAGGCGGACAATCACGCCCAAGTCCGCAATTCACTTGACATTGTTCGCCCATCAAGTAAAGATCAGAGTGTCGTCATAACAAGCCCGCGGAAGCGTGTTCATGTTTGACCCCCGTCTGCAAAGCGTTCATCTGGAATCCCCCCCGCGACGCGAAGACTTTCGCAAGGTCCGCGCCCGTGTCGAAGGCGCAATCGGCCACCACACGCTCTTGGGCGACATCAGGGTTCCGTTGACCGGGTCGAATACACAACCCGGCGAAGATGATTCCGCTGAAGACGAGAAGCCGACACAAGCCTGCTGGCTGCTGTTCAACGGCGAGCAGCTGCCGCTTCGCGTCGGCCTGAACAGCGTTGGCCGGCTGCCGGATAACGACATTATTCTCGATGACGATACTGTCTCCCGCCGACATTGTGCGATTGTCGTCCACAGCAATCTCGCGGTCGAACTGTACGACATCGCGTCGAAGAACGGCACGAAGATCAACAGCCGCAAAATCAAAGGCCCGCAGAAGCTGGCCGACGGCGACGAAGTGAACATCTGCGGCTGCAAGTTGCTGTTCATTCACAAGTCCGGCACACCGACCGTCAATCACTCGTCAATCAAGCTGCATACCATGGACGACATGACCATGGTCGGCTGATCGCGTCAAATCAGTTTGTCTGCCCGAAACCACGCTACCAGCTCATCCAATGTGCGTTCGATTGGTCGTGGCCCCACGCCCAGTTCCGCGAGGCTGCGTCCCGCGTCGAAGTGCATCCGTCGCCGCGTCAGCTTCACGCCGGTGATGCTGGCGGCCGGCATGCGATGCGTGACCACGTCCGCGATGAACTCGCTCACGTACGCAGCCATCAGCGCCACCGCATAGGGCACGCGCGTCCGCGGCCCGGGCACGCGGGCCCGTGTTGCTGCCGCTTCAAACAACTGCCGGATCGACCAGTTCTCCGCCCCGAGCAGGTAGCGGCGGCCCGGTTCGCCGACGGCCATCGCGCGTTCGATGCCGTGGGCCACATCGCGCACGTCGATCAGGTTCAACTCCGCATCGATATAGGCGGCGCGTTTTCCGAGACAGCAATCGAGGATCATCCGCGTCGGCGGGGACAGGCCGACATCTCCCGGCCCCACCGGCAGCGTCGGGTTGACGACGACGATCGGTGCCCCGTTGCGGGCGAGTCGGAACGCGTGCCGTTCCGCCCGGAACTTCGACAGGCAGTAAGGCCCGATGACATCTGATGCGTAAACCACCTGGTCTTCCGCGATCGGCGACGTCTGCTGCGCCCGCGTGAGGATCGATTCGGTACTGACATGCACGATGCGCTCAGCCCCGGCCGCGACTGCTTCATCGAGCACATTCACAGTGCCCAGATAGTTGACCCGGTGAAAGTCGCTGCGCCGCCGGGCCCAGAGCTGCGGGTTGGCCGCCAGATGATACACCTGCCGGCAACCGCGTACGGCATCGCGCACGCAGGCTGAATCGCGAATGTCGCCGACGATCGATTCCGCAGTGGAGGTTCGCGCCGGCCGTCGATCCAGCACACGCACCGGTTCCCCGGCAGCGATCAACCGCTCGACAAGATGCGCCCCGATAAACCCGGCCCCGCCGGTGACGAGAATCATGGGGACAGTCTACACGTCGCATTGATGATTGGACCCGTCAGCCGGAAGCGCAAGCGACGGATGCAAGAGAGGAAAGAATCCGTCGCTTGCGCTTCTAACGAAGCGAGTGTCATCGTTCAAATCGTATCGCAACCTCAAGAAGCAGCAGCGGCAGTAGCCAACTGCACCATGAGGCGATGATGTATGCTTCCTCCGCGTTGGACACCCCTGCCAATCCCGCCGCGCCGGAGACTAGACGCAGGACGACGGCCGAACAGATCAGGACGTAGCAGCGGAGCATCCACCGGCGATGGGATTGAAATCGACGGTGCCGGGCATGGACGACGCCGGCGATTGCGCAAGTCGCGGTTGTCGCCGACAGCACCAGAAAGCTCAATCCCGCCGGCCAGCCGCCGAACGCATGCTGGGACATCACCACGCTGGTGGGCAGCACGAATAACAGCAGCACGCCCACCTGTACCCGCCCCAGCGCGCGATGCAGCCCGGGCCAACGACGTCGTACGCTGTCGCTCAGCAGGATCAATCCGTTGAACAGCACGATGGGGCCGGTGAAGATGTGGATGTAGAACGCCGCAGGATAGATGCCGCTGAATGTCTCCTCCCGGCCTTGCAGAAACAGCGAATCGAAATCAGGCGGGAAGTAGTCGGGATAGTTCGACAGGATCGTGACCAGCACGCGCAGCACCAGCACCACGGCAAGCCACCGCAGAAGCGTGAACAGCACAGACATGGCGAACCTCCCCGGTCAGGGAAGTTCGACCTTTTCGCCACCGGCAATCGTGATCACAGCGGATAGCATGGCTGGATCGATCGACGGGTAGGTCAATCGGCACGAGCCATCGCCCATTCCCATGATCGTCGATTTGCCGTGGTCTCGGTGTGGCGGCTTGTCTGGCGACAGCAGTAGTTCGGGCGAAACGAAACCACGCAGGGTTGACTCTCCGCCACGTGCCCATAGCCCGACATTGCGATGAGTTTCCATCAGCATGACCGTGTTGGAGATCCCGTCCTCGATCATGTCCAATGTTGTCAACCGATCGAATCCCGTGAACCCGTTGCCCGGTTCTCCCGCCGGCCTTGAAGCCGCATCACGGCCGATGCCTGCCATCGCAACGTAGTTCGTCAACGGCTCTTCATTGGTCACGTTCCACGACGCGGGACAGATGAATATCTTTCTGCGAGTTCTTGCCGGTACCGCGTTGCCGGCGAAACCCTTCTCGACAGTGAATTGTTGAGCAAGATGGGTTTGTTCGATGAACGGCAGAATGGAAACCATCCAACTTAATCGCTCCTCGGCGACTTTGCCCGGCCCGATGCATCCGGTCGGAAAAGTCTTCCGGGCGGTTGCCACTTGGAAACCGGGTGATGTGTGCTCAGCCGACCGTTCTGTGGATTCGTAAAGATCGATCCCCAGCAGCAGCTGCTTCATGTTGTTCTGGCAGTTGATCCGAGTGACCGCTCCACGAACGTTGCGGGTGGCAGGCGGGAACAAGCCGATCAGCACGACAATGATGCCGATCGAAATCAAAACCTTGATCAGCACCGATGCGGGCCGTCTTGATGAAGACATGGGTCGATCCTCGAAGAGATGATGATGGGATCTGCCTGACTGTAACCTGCGGCAAAGTGTCCAACAAGCCCCGACCTGAGGCTTCCGAAGGTCGGGGTTCATGACTGATCAGGATTGCAGAAGTTGCATGGCCGATCACCGATGTTCGGAGACCCTCACGTCGGGACTTGATCGCGGTTCTGAATTCCGAACTCCGAACTCCGAATTCCGCAATCGAACTACTCGTCTTCGCCCTCTTCCGCTTCCACCGGAAGGTGCTCGCGCAGGACGTTGGTGATCTGCTTCATGTTGACCGGGCGCATCAGCAATGTGGTGTTCTGGATCGACTCGGCCCGCTGGGCCAGATCTTCCTGGTCTTCGTTGAAGATCAGGATGCCGACGCAGGGCAGCGACTGGAGGCCGGCTTCGCCGATCACTTTGTTCATGGCGTTGACGCCGTCTTCGCCGGCCGTGCCGATGTCGACGATGAAAGCCTGGTACGGCTGCTGCATGTAGCGTTCGCTGGCTCGGTTTGCGTCGATCGAGATCAGTACGCGATAACCCATCTTCTTGAGCTTGTCGCGGAACGCGTCCTGCAGCTTCGGGTGATGCTCGACCACAAACACCGTCTGCGGACCGGCCGGCAGCCGATCGAGTCGCGGTTCACCGGACAGTTCAGCGCGTGTCTGGCGGATTGCTTCCAACAGTTGCGTCGGGTTCTGGAAGCGCTCGGGCGGGTTGAAAGCGGTCATCCGGCAGATCAGCGGATAGATCGGCCCCTTCAGGTCGGGGTCGTCCTTGCGCAAGTTTGACGTCACGGCGAAGCGGTGCTTCATCATGCGCGCCTTGGCATCCTTGGTGACGCTCAACAGCGGTTGCCCGGCAATCATCTCGTAGAAGGTACAGCCGAGGAAGTAGATGTCGCTGCGAACGTCGCCCGCCTTCTGGCCGGTCGCCTTCTCCAGGCCGGCGTAGTCGACCGTGCGATCGACGTTCAGCTCATCGTCGCCGCCGGCCGCGCCGGGTGCGGTTGGGCCGGTGATCTCCGCCAGGCCGAAGTCGACCAGCTTCGCTTCGCCGCTGGTCGAAAGCAGGATATTGGTCAGCTTGATGTCGCGATGCGTCAGCCCCTTGGAGAACGCGTAGGCCAGCCCGTTGGCGGCATCATCGAGGATGCGCAGGGCTTCGAGCGCGTCGAGCTTCTTGCGAATCGTCAGGATGTCGCGCAGATTGCCGCCTTCGACAAACTCCATGACGATGTAATGCTGGCCCGTGGCCACGTCCTTGCTCACGGCGATGATGCGCACGATGTTCGGGTGCCGCATGGTCAGGCCGACCTTGCCTTCGCGCTCGAACAGTTCCACTTTGTGAACGTCGTTCGCCCACTTGCGGCGCAGCACCTTGATCGCGACGATTTCGCCCGTGTGCGGGTTGTCCGCCCGATAGACGCGTCCGAACGTCCCGGCCGAGATGCGGTAAAGCAGGCGATAGCCGCCGAGACTGTAACCGTCCGTATCGCCTTTAAGGAGCTTGGCCCCCTGCCACGGCGTGAGGAACCCCCGGCGTTCCATGATGCGCAACAGGGCTTCGGGCGTGTCGAGCGCGCCGTCGAGATCGGCACGCGCGTCACGCGATTGTTCGTCGGTGATGAGGTTCAGCCGCAGTGCCAGCTGCGCCAACCCGGCTGCATCGGACGGTGACATCAGTACACCTGGAGAGGCCACGACGGGTGAGTGCCTGTATAACGTCGCAACCGATATTCATAGGACTTTAACAGTTCGCCACGTACGCTTCAACATGACCAAACGGGGAACTGTCAGAAATCGGCAGTTTTCGCTTATCAGGACAGTGATCGCACGTTAGAATTCGTGCAATCGTTCGTCCGAATCGTGCCCACCGGCAGACTCGCACTCCGCCCGTTGCCCGATCGATCCGCCCCCTAACTCCTGTCATGGATGACTCGTCGCGACTTCTTCTTCCCTCCCGGAGAAGCGTCATGCGGTTCTATCTGATCGTCGCCAAAGGCAAGAAACAGGGCCTGCCGATCCCGATCGATTTCGATCTGTTCCAGATCGGTTCGGGCGAACACTGCCAGCTGCGCGCCATGCACGAAAGCATCGGCGACGAGCATTGCGTCCTCATCCAGCGCGATCGCCGGGTGTACGTCTGCGATCTCGACAGCGGCGGCACCACCTGCGTGAACGGGAACGAAGTCCCGCCGGGCGTCGAATGGCCGTTGCATGCCGGCGACCTGCTCGATGTCGGTCCGTTGCATTTCCTGATTCAGTACCACGAACGGGCGATGTCGAAGTCGGACCTCGAAGAGTGGGCATTGAAGTGCATCGACACCGATGTGACCCGCCGGGTCACCGCCATGGATCGGCTCGACACATTGCTGGGGGCATCGTCGCGCCGCCGTGACGACGCCGCCAGTACTGCCTCGGCCATGCTCGATCAACTGTCGATGAAAAGCGGCGTCGTGATGGGTCGCATGCGCATCTCGCGCGAAGCGGGCATCACCGTCGTTCGCCTGCATGAGCCGAACCTCGTTGACGAGGCCGAGCTGGCGCTGGTGTGCAAGGAACTGCACGACAACCTGAATCGGCCCAACCTCAAAGTTCTGTTCGACATGAAGCAGGTCCGCCGACTGTCGAGCTCCGCGGCCGAGATGTTCGGCGAACTCAACACCTGGCTCAAACCGTTCGGCAGCCGCTTCGCCATGTGCCGTCTGCGGGACGAAATGCAGGAACTCCTGCGCGCCTTCCCCAACACCCGATCCATCCCATGCTTCCCCGATAAGCCGATCGCGATCTCAGCGCGCTGGTAAGGATCCGCGCCGAAACAGATTGTCGAATTCTGCGGGGCATTCATGACGCAAACGGCGTTGAATGGTGAAGCCGACATCAACGCGAGTTTAGCGGGTACATTCGTCCGGCGGGGGTGCCATGTGTAAGTCGCGTTGCTGCCGACCCTGAAAGGGTCGCCCGATAAAGCCGGGGGCGGAAGCCCTCATCGTGCTACACAATTTCCGTCAAGCTGGGCATACCGGGGGTTGTGAGTTGTCAAATCGTCTTTAACTTGAGCGGAGCTGACGCGGAGAGCGTTGGTGGTGGACAAGCTATCCGACCCGCTGCGAGGGGTCGGCCGAACTGGCGGTCGCCTACCGATTTTTCGGCAACGATCGGGTAAGTTCCGAGCGGGTGCTGGCCCCGCACACGGACGCCACGCGGAGGCGGGTTCAGCAACATCGGGTGGTTATTGTGGCGCAGGACACCACGGAACTCGATCTGACGCGGCGCGGGCAGAAGAAGATCGGCAGTCCTCGCGACGAGAACGCGCGTCGGGGAATGTTCGCGCATCCGCAACTGGCGATGACGACCGGGCGGGTGCCGTCGGGATTGATCAACGCGAAGATCTGGAGCCGGGATGAAGCCGCCTTCGTCAAAAGCGAGAAGCAGAAGTGTCAGGAACGCAAGGCCAGCCCGATCGAGCAGAAGGAGAGTATCCGCTGGCTGGAGGGATATCGACAGGCATGTACGTTGGCGGAGCAGTCGCCGGGAACACAAGTGATGTCGCTGGCCGACAGCAAAAGCGACATTTACGAGTGTCTGCTGGAAGTGACAACGCGTCAGTGGGTGCGGGCGGATTGGATCATTCACGCGTGCCGGGATCGGGCATTGTTTGAAGAAAACGTCGAGATGCGGCAGGCGTTGCCCGACACGGCTTCGCCGGGATCGTTCACGATCGAGGTGAGCGCCCGGCATGGAGCAACCGAATCGACACGCGAGCGCAAGCAGGCGCGAAGCGATCGGCAGGCGGTCGTGACAGTGCGGTCGGTGTCGGTGACATTGCGTCCGCCGCAGCGGCCGGGAGCGAAGCTGCCGCCGGTAAAGGCGAATGCGGTTCTGGTACTTGAAGAGCATCCGCCCGAAGGCGGGGAGCCGATCAAATGGCTGCTGCTGACAAGCCTGCCAGTCACGACGTTTGCCGAAGCGCAAACGTTGATCGGGTACTACTGCTGCCGATGGGAGATCGAATTGTTGTTCAAGCGATGGAAGTCACTGAATCTGGTGGCGGAGTTGTGCGGCTCAACGGAGCTCCGGCAAATGGTCCGCGTGTGGGCGCGATTGATTATGTCGCTCGTACAACACTGGCTGATGATCGCGAGCGTGTGGGGCGACCCTTCGAAGAGCCTGAGCAAGGCGAGCGAAGCGATCCGCGCCTTTGCGGGGCGCTTGGCCGCCAGCCTGAAGAATAAGCTGGGCCTGGAGCAGGTGATCGCAGATCTGTGCGAGGTTCTCAAGAAAACCTGCCAGCGAAACAATCGCTCCAAGCCCGGGACATTCGAAATGCTTAACGATAGTTGGCTATCAGACTTTTGCTTAACTTGATGCGTATGGGTTCCGCAGAGCCTCCACCCACCCTACTTCTTCGCCTCAATCTCCACCGCCTTCGGCACCGGCGGCTTCAACAGCGCCGCGGCGACCAACCATCGAGCGGGGTCGCGTGAGCGCCCCGTGGCTTTCCAGCGATCGTAATCGACCGCTACCACGCCGCGGGCGTGTTGCTCGAATGAGCGATGCAACGCGGCGGCGTAGTCGTTCTTCTCGGCTTCAAATTTCTCTTGCTGCTCGACGTGCCAATCGGGATCGAGGCGGGTTTTCCAGAGACGCATGAAGCGCTCTTCGTTGTCGATGACGCCTGGCTTCGGCAACGGGCGCGCATCCCACAACCGCGCGGTCTTGTCTTCTGAACCGGTG
>JBBQII010000086.1:0-9569 GCA_038324795.1 Gemmatales bacterium | reverse complement strand
CACCAGCGCGTTCGCGCTGATCGGCTGCCCGTTGTGCCAGACGATCCAGAGGCGCGTCTTCGGGTTGAAGATCATGCCGCTGAAGTTAGGTTCATCCGGCTTGTTGATATCTTCGAGCATCTGATCGACCGGCACCAGGATCGGCGACGGCGCGCCGGACCCGCCCCGCCCCGGTTGTTGCAGCGACGCGAAGTATCGCGCGATCATCAACTGCTGCTGCCCGCTGACATGGATGATGATGCCCAGAAGAATCAGCCACCAGAACATGCTCATCCAGACCATGCCGGGAATCAGCATCAGCAGCGCGACGAACGACGACAGCATTGAGGATACTTCCGTTGCCCGCAACCGCTGGGCGGACAGCGCCAGCGACCCGCGGAACATGTATCCGCCATCGAGCGGAAATGCCGGGATGATGCTCAGGACGACAAACAGCACATTCAGCCAGAACAGGCGGTTGAAGTAGGTTTCAACGAACGGCTCGGTCAACTCGGCACGCGGCGTCAGCGGCAGGCCGGTGAGCATGAACCCGAGGGCGATCAGCCCGGCGATCATCACATGCGCCATCGGACCAACGGCGGCGACCCAGACTTCCTTCCACGGCCGATCGCTGATGACTTTCAGCCGTGGCGTACCGCCGATCGGATAGATCGTCACATCGCGGATGCCCAGGGCCAACCAGCGTGCCACGACCAGGTGCCCCGCCTCATGCGCGAGCAGGCAGACGTACACCCCGGCCACCAGCGCCAGTTGCATCACGACTTCGTCGTTGGCGTAGAGGAACAGCCCGCGGATGAGGATGAACAAGGGCAGCAGCCACATCGTCCAGTTCAGGAAGATGTCCGCGCCGAACAACTGGCCGATTTTCAGTGGACGGAACAACAAGGCGGTAAGCCCTTCCAGAGAGTGCCGGGGAACTCCTATTGTCTGGAATCGTCATGCCGTCGACAGGGCGAAAGCGGTTGTTTCACAAGAGAAATATGCGGGCGATGCTGAAGTAGATCATGATACCCGTGACGTCGCTGATGGTGGCAATCATCGGACTTGACGCGATCGCCGGGTCGAAGCCGATCCGGCGGAGCATCAGCGGGATCATCGAACCCACCAAAGTACCGCACAGACAGATGGCCGCAACGCTGATGCCGATCACAAGCGTCAGTTGCCCCAACGGAACGCCACCGAGTATTTCGGAGTGCGTGAACAAGAAAGTACGTGCGAACCCCAGAAGTCCGATGGTCAACGCCAAGGCACTGCCGACCGCCAACTCGCGGCGGAAGACGCGGAGCCAGTCGCCCAGCGCCACCTGCTCGAGTGCCAGCGCCCTGATGATCAATGTGGCCGCCTGTGACCCGGCGTTGCCGCCGACGGACATGCACAGCGGCATGAACAATGTCAATACGATCACCTGCTTGATCACGTCGTCGAACCGTTCAATGGCGGTGAGCGTGAACATCTGAAGGATGAACAACGCGGACAACCACCCGGCCCGACTCTTCCACACTTTCACGAACGAGGCATCGAAATACGCCTCGCTGATCGGCCCCACGGCCGCCTGTCGCTGCAAGTCCTCGGTTGCTTCCTGCGTGATGACGTCGATAACGTCGTCATGCGTCACGATGCCGACCAGCCGCCCTTCCTCATCCGTGACCGGCAAGGCCAGAAAGTCATATCGGGCCAGCTCCTCGGCGGCGCGTTCCTGGTCGTCGGTCACCTTCAGAGCGAAGATGTCGCTTTCCAGCAACTCGCTGACCTGCACATGCCGATCGCACAGGATCAGATCACGCAGCGACACGACCCCTTCCAGGCGCCGGGTCGTTTCATTCAGGATGTAGATGTAGTAGATCGTCTCGCGGTCGGGGGCCTGTTGCCGAAGTCGATCAAGCGCCTGTCCCGCGGTCAGCGACACCGGCAGCCACGCGTAGTCAGTCGTCATGATCGAGCCGACGGTGTTCGCCGCATAGCGGAACAACGTCGCAATGTCGCGCCGGTCGGCTTCATCGACCAGGCGCAGCAGTCCGTCGGCGACGCGCGGCGACAACCGCCGCAGCAGGTCAACGCGGTCGTCGTGCGACATCTGCTCGATGAGTTTGGCCATCTGCGGCCGACCGCCGCCTTCGACGAGCTTCAACTGCCAGGCGGCCGGGAAATACTCGAAGATGGCCGCCTGCTCGCGGCTGCCGGTCTGGCTGAGCACCTTCCAGACTTCGTCGACCGTGAAGTCGGCCTCGTCGAGCGTTTCGGCCACGGTAGTCGGGTGGATCGATTCGCAGAACGCCTTCTGACCCGGGAGGTTGTCCTCCTCGAGCATCATGCGCAATTCAGGGCCGAAGAGCGGGTTGACCATCGAAGCTCCGGCCCTCAGGGCGCAAGTGTAACGTTGTCAATCAACCGCGTACTGCCGAAGCGTACCGCGAGGGCGGCGAGGGCCGGACGTTCGATCCGCTCGATCGGCTGCAGCGTGCGCCCGTCAACGACGCGAGCATAGTCGACTTCCGCCCCCGGCGTCGAGGCGACTTCGCCGTTCATGAACCGCTCCAATGCCGTCACATCATGCTCGCCGGAAGCGACCAGCGCATGCACCGCTTCGAGCACGCGGTGCAGTACCGTCGCATGACGGCGCTGGGTGGGGTCGAGGTAACGGTTGCGTGAACTCATTGCCAGGCCATCCGGTTCGCGAACCGTAGGCAGGATCTCGACGCGGAGACTGAAGTTCAGGTCCCCGCTCATCTGCTGGATAATGCGTGCCTGCTGGGCGTCCTTCTGACCGAAGAATGCAGCATCGGGAGCGACGATGTTGAACAGCTTGGCGACGACCGTGGCCACGCCTGCAAAGTGCCCGGGCCGCGAACTCCCGCAAAGGTGGTCGCCCAGCCCGCGCACATCGATGCTGGTGGCAAAGCCATCGGGGTACATTTCCGAGGCAGCGGGAACAAACAGCACGTCCGCCCCGACGGCCCCGCAAAGGGAGCGGTCATCTTCGACAGTTCGCGGGTAGCGGGTGTAATCCTCGTTCGGGCCGAACTGCGTCGGGTTGACGAAGATCGACACGACGGTGAACTGGCAGGAAATCCCCGCGGCGCGGATCAGCGCAGCATGTCCCGCGTGCAGGGCACCCATCGTCGGTACGAAACCGATCGACTTGCTCTCGCGCCGCGCGGCAGCCACGGCGGCCCGCACTTCCGAAATGGTCAATGCGATGGGGGGGAGCATCAGGTTACCTTTCCGCAAGCAGCATACTCAGGTACGAACGCCGTTCCATTTGCGTCAGGCCCAGCTCGCTGGCGAGTTTCAGGAGAGTGGCCTCGGCGGCATCGCGCGCGTCGGGCTCGGCCATGATCTCGACTTCGGCGAAACTTCCTACATTTTCCACATCGTCGATGCAAACTTGCACGTCCGCGGCGTTCACCTGAAGCGCATATACCTGACGATGCTTGCGCACGATCGCGACTGAACGGTAACCCAGCCGGCTCAGCAGGGTGCACAGTTCTTCGGCCGTTTTGTCGCCATCCGCGAAGGGAATCTCGATTTCTTCGCGAGACTTGGCAATCGCCTGCAACCGGGGGCCTTTCCAAGTGATCAGGTTGCGCTCGCCGATGCGGCGGATGCGGAACGCCTCGCCGGTGACGGCAAAATCGCGATCAGGCGCGTTGAAATAGTGGTCCGCATCGGTGCGGTCTTCGACCATCGGCGCTCCGCGCGCGGCCAGAGCGCTGCGCAGGGCCGTGGCGTCGGGAAGGACAAATTTCGCCTCGATTTCAAGCATCGCCGGCATTTCCGTGTGATCGGGACCATCTTCGCTCTGGTAGAATAATGGAATCAATGTTCAACGGGTACGGGGCCAGTGCGAGATGGGAACGCTGCATCAGGTCTGCAAGGTGGGCGAACTGAAAGACGGCGAGAGCGGCACGCTCGAAGTGAACCGTAAGGTGATTGCCGTTTTCCGCGTGGGCGAGCAGTATCATGCCATCGACAACATGTGCCCGCACATGGGTGCCGAGTTGAGCGGCGGCTTCGTCGAGGACGGGGTAGTCACCTGCCCCTGGCACTACTGGCGATTCCGCCTGAGCGACGGCGCCTGGGCTGACAATCCGCGCGTCAAAATCGGCTGTTACCCGGTTTCCATTGTCGAAGATCAGATCTGTATTGAGGTCCCGGATCCCCCGGTTGTCTGAAAGAAGCTGAACATGAAGCCCGTTCGACTTGTCTGTCTCATCGTGCTCGGCACGGCCATCCCGGCCATTGTGGTTGCGCAGAACGGCATCCCGCTGTCGCCGCGCGCGACCCCGAAGCAGGCTGCCGTGGCCGAGACCGGGCTGCTGATGGAAGGGCTGGCGAGCCCGAACTACAAGGGCCTGGAGAAAATGCTGCGCGCAAGGCCCGAGGACGCCGAAGCGTGGACGTTCATCCGCGGCCAGGCGCTGCTGGTGGCGGAGACGGGCAACCTGCTGATGCTGCGCCCGCCAAAAAACCAGGGGCAGGACGTGTGGAACAAGTCCTCGACGGAGATGCGCGAAGCTGCGACTCGCCTGGCGAGGGCGGCCGCCGCACAGGACCTGAATACCGCGCGAGCCCGGCTGGTGGAAGTCGCCAACGCCTGCACGAAGTGCCACCAGGCGTTCGGTGTCGGCGTCGTCCTGGCCCCGTTCCGCGCTGAGGACAAACCGATCCCGATGCCGCCGCCTTGAGTTTGCCGGTCGACGACATAGGATGACTTCAGATGCACCCCTAGCTCAACTGGATAGAGCAATGGTCTTCGGAACCATAGGTTACAGGTTCGACTCCTGTGGGGTGTAGTTTTTCAGTTCGGATGCTAAGTTGGAAGTACGCCCTCTCCATTCTTTCGTGGTGCCCGCTGCCCAGTGTGAGGCAGGTTCCGTCGGCCGGGGGAGAATAAGACGCCATCGAACCGGCCAAGGCAGGAATTGACAACCGGTAGATGTTCTCTTTTGCAGTTGCCATGCTCAAAGTGGTTAATCGATGAGCAATGAGAACACAGCCCTCGAACTGCTCGCAGACTTGGAATCCGTTCGTGTGGAACGGACCATTACGACCACGGATAATGACAAGTTTTGCCAAGCAATATGCGCTTTCGCCAACGATATGGCCGGAACTCAACTGCCCGGTTATCTGATTGTTGGTGCCCATGATCAATCCGGGGCTCCGAGCGGCCTCCAAGTCACCGACATCCTACTGCAATGGCTTTCCGGCCTTGGCACGAGTGGTAGTATCCTGCCGGCACCTGCAATTATTGTGGAAAAGATCACATTGTCTTCGGGCTTAGGCGATCTGGCCGTGGTCGAGGTGCAGCCATCTTGGATTCCTCCCGTCCGTTACAAAGGCCAAATCTGGATCCGCCGCGGTCCACGCAAAGGTATTGCTAACGAGACCGAGGAACGCCTGCTCGCGGAACGGCGAGTTTCCAATACGTTGCCATTTGACTCACAACCATGTCCGGGCAGTTCGCTCAACGACTTGGCATTGGACCTTTTCACCTCGGGTTACCGGCCGTTGGCCGTCGATCCCGAAATCATCGCGGAGAATGGCCGAGGTATTGAGATCCAACTCGCTTCGCTGCGTTTTTTCGACCTGCAGCGAAACTGCCCGACGAACTCCGGGCTGCTGCTTTTTGGAAAGAATGTTGAGTTCTACCTTAATTTTGCCTTTGTCATGTACGTCCGATACGACGGTGTCGACATGGGTGCGGAAATTCTCAACAACCGGGAGTTTCATGGCGATCTCCTCAGCATACTCCGCGATCTGGATCGATTTGCAAAAGAATTGCCAACCGCCCATCCGGTACCAACTTCGGCGTTGCGCGAAACGACGGTCTATGATTATCCCCCCATGGCACTTCGCGAACTTTTCATGAACGCCGTACTCCACCGCGCCTACGACCAGCCAAGCTATATCCGCATTCTGCAGTTCCAAGATCGCATAGAAATCCAGAGTCCCGGCCCGCTCTATGGTCTCGCAACGCCCGCTAATTTTCCCAGGCAAACCAGCTACCGCAACCCGGTGATTGCGGAAGCGATGAAAACCCTCGGCTTCGTTAATCGATTTGGACGCGGAGTTGAACGAGCTCAGACCGCATTGGCGACGAACGGGTCGCCCCCCGCTGAGTTTGAATTCGGCGACATGTTCTTCGGTGTCACCGTGAGGACCCGGCCATGAAGACGATCGCATTCTTCAATAATAAAGGCGGCGTCGGCAAAACGTCTCTCGTCTACCATCTCGCTTATATGTTCGCCGAACATGGAGCGTCTGTGATTGCCGTCGATCTGGATCCCCAGGCGAATCTCTCATCAATGTTCATCGATGATGATCGCATCGAGACACTCTGGGACGTGCCCGAACCCGAAACGATCTACACCGCAATTAAACCGCTACTGGAAGGTACGGGCGACGTTCAGTTGCCTCATATCGAAAATATCCACAGCAAACTTGGCTTGCTTGCTGGCGATTTGTCGCTCTCCCGTGCGGAAGATGACTTGAGCGGCCAGTGGTCGGATTGTCTCGACCGAAAGCCTCGTGCCTTCCGAGTCATTACTGCGTTCTGGCGGATCATCGAGTTGGCGACGAAGAAGAGGAACGCAGATCTCGTTCTGATCGATGTTGGCCCGAATCTGGGTGCTCTGAATCGCGCCGCGTTGATTGCGGCAAATGCTGTTGTCATCCCTTTGGCGGCTGACCTCTTCTCGCTCCAGGGTTTGCAGAATCTCGGTCCGACGCTTCGACAATGGCGAAGCGAATGGCAAGAACGATTGACCAAAGCACCGGATCCCGAATTGTCGCTTCCCAAAGCGGAAATCACGCCGCTTGGGTACATCGTCATGCAGCACGGCATGCGCGATTCCCGCCCCGTGAAGGCTTACGAACGCTGGATACGACGTATCCCCGCGAAGTATCGCGTTTCCGTGCTCGGCGAAGCCGAACCCCAGAGTCCCCCGGCCGCCGCGAATGATCCCTACTGCCTGGCCGTGCTCAAACATTACCGCTCGCTGATGCCGCTGGCCATGGAGGCCCACAAGCCGATGTTTCATTTAAAGCCCGCCGATGGTGCCATCGGCGCACACGTTTCAGCCGTCCGGGACTGTTACAACGATTTTCTCACTCTCGCACGCAAAATCGCCAGTCAGGTGGGGATTCATCTTTCATGAACAACTCCCGGATGCAAGCATCATGTCTCGGCCTATGAGGTTGGCGAGGCTGATTTACTGCTCCAATTCGCAATCTCGTCATGTAGCTTGAGCCTGTAGTTCAATGTCGTCAGCTTGCAATCGCGTAGCGTACGCTACTTCAGATACTCGCCCGGCAGAAGGAAACGAAAGATTTGACAGCAGGATGCATCACCGGTGATTCCGAATTGCATACCCGCTTACGCATTAAACGAAACGAGCGAACCTCAATCTATCGGGGAGTCAGAACCATGGGCGAAGTGCTGACTGCACATGACGAAGCCGTGGGCTGGAACGACAGGGCGAACGTCTTGGCGAACTGTAGGGCCAGATCAAGGCGGGTCAGCGATATCTTCTGAAGCTGGGGCGACGATTTTTTCGGGCCTCCCGATGCGATCGTGGAGTCGCCGATTGCATCGATTACTAACCTCGATCGTCCGGATCGCCTGTTAGACGTTGCAAGCACAGGGAAGTCGTGGGAGAAGTTGTTGCGGACGCCTTGAGCAGCATTCGAAGGACGCTTTCATTCCGACCGAAACACAGGGAAGACCATCATGCCATCAAACACTCTGACTGATCGCGAGCTCACGCTCACCCGCATCATCGACGCCACGCCCGACAAACTCTACCTCGCCTGGACCGAACCGAACCGGACCTGATCGTGAAGTGGTTCACGCCCGCGCCGTGAACGATCGCGGCCGCCGAGACTGATTTGCGGACCGGTGGATCGAACGTCATCGTCATGCGGTCGCCTGAAGGGCAGGAGCTCCCCCAATCGCGGCATCTACCTCGAAGTGGTTCTGAACGACAAGCTCGTCGTCACCGACGCGTACACGTGCGCCTGAGATCCATCGGAGAAGCCGTTTATGACGGCGATCGTCACGTTCCAGCCGGTCGACGGCACGACGCGCTATACGGCCCTCGTTCGCCATTGGTCGGTGGAAGACCGCAAGGCGCATGAGCAGATGGGCTTGGAAACCGGCTGGGACATCTGTGCTGATCAACTGGCGGCCCTGGTCAGGACGATGTAGCGTTCTCATTTTCTCATGTCACTCTCACGCTCGCCCGTTTACACTTCAGCAGCCCAAACATTTCTGTGGAACAGGAGGCGTCACGTGAGCACGTTGACCACATCGTTGGATCGCCGGGTCTTCTTCGGATCGCTGGCTGTCAGTCTCGGGGCGGTGCCGTTCTTCACGGTACCCGGCGCTTTCGCAGAGCAACTGGCACTGACGCCCAAGCTGACTGAAGGGCCGTTCTACCCCGACAAACTGCCACTTGACCAGGACAACGACCTGATCATCATCAACAACTCGATAACGCCCGCCATCGGCGAAGTGACGCACCTGACGGGGCGCGTCCTGAGCGCATCGGGCGAGCCGATCAAGGATGCCGTTGTCGAGATCTGGCATTGCGATGCCAATGCCGTCTATCTGCACACGCGCGACAGCGGCCCGAAGAAGGCTCAGCAGGACAAGAACTTTCAGGGCTTCGGCCGGTTCACGACCGACGCGAAAGGCAACTACCGCTTCCGCACCATCAAGCCGGTGCCGTATCCGGGTCGGCCCGCCCCGCACGTCCATTTCAAGGTGAAAAAGGGCGATCGCGAACTGCTGACCAGCCAGTTCTTCATCAACGGCCATGCCGGCAACAAGAAGGATGGCATCTTCCTGGCCGTGCGTGATCCGCTGCAGCGTGAACTGCTGACAACGGATTTCAAGCCGATGAAGGGCTCGAAGATCGGCGAGCTGACGGCCGAATACGACATCGTCGTCGGCCTCACGCCTGACGAATCGCGCGAACGCAAGAAGTAACCCACCACGGAGAACCCGATGCGCATGTTCCTGATGGCCTGCTGCGCGATGCTGATCGGCACCAGCGCGTTCGGCCAGGCACCGAAGTCGACGCTGGTCGACTACATGATGTCGTTCAACTCGGCCAAGGATGGCAAACTCACGAAGGAGCAACTGACCGATCGAAGGCTGCATCGCCTGTTCATCGAAGCAGACGCCGACAACGATGGCGTTGTTAATGTGGATGAATTGAAGGCGCTGTCAACGAAGCTTGGGGCCGCGATCGCGCAGGACGGCGGCACCGGCAAGGGCGGCAAGGGCTCGCCGCCGAAACCGAAATAAGATCGCAGTTGTTAGCCGCGACTCGGAGGCTTTGCGGCAGGGAGCGCATACCCGACAACACCAGTCGCACCGGACTCGCACCCCTGCGCAGAGCCTCCGGGCCGTGGCCGACAAATCATGCCAAATCCGGCCGCGTGAAGAAGAGGTTGAACCACGCATAAGCCGAATTGCACGAATCAGAACCCGACTACCATCTGTCGTTTCCAGATCCGTGCTCTTCGGCTTATTCGTGGTTCATGTTCTTTGCTTCTGCGGCGAT
>JBBQII010000085.1:0-9591 GCA_038324795.1 Gemmatales bacterium | reverse complement strand
CAGAACGTCGGTGGGACCGTCCTGCAACTCTACTTCTCAACGCCCCGGACCTGGTCGAAGACGGACTTCGACAATGATCCGATCGGTTCGATTTCGATTATCAATGTGACGGGTGCATCCCCCGGCGTGAGCGGCACGGCCCGCCTTCCCGGCAGCAGCGGCGGTGCGCCGTTTGTCCTCTACGTCAACTCGGCCGATTCGAACGTGTCCAACCGCTTCGTCCCGACCATCGGGAACGTGTTCCGATTCATCGACACCGACAACACCTGGATGACCTACGATTTCGATAGCGAGTCGTTTGTTTCAAAGACCCCCGGCAGCAAGGGCATCATCGACAACACCACTAACGGTGGGATGACACTCGCCCAGATCAACTTCCTGACCTTCAACGGAAGCGCCAACGGCGGCTTGGGCGCCACCTCGGGTGCCTATACGCTTGCCCCGGGCCTGGAATGGTCGTTGAACGTGGTGGCCGGGCAGGGCGGTTACGTCGAACTGACCATTGTCTCTTCCACGGTCATTCCAGAACCGCACCACGTTCTTCTGATCTGTGCTGCGATCCTGGGGCTGGGTGTTTATCTTCGCCGTCGGTTTCGGCCGGCTGGCGTTTTGACTGTTTGACTTTTCGTCCCAGGGAGACCGACAGTATTTGTCGGTCTCCGCTTGCTCTCCGCTTGCTCTCCGCTTGCTCTCCGCTAGGGTTGATCGCCCGACCACCGAGAGATCTCATGGCAACTGAACGCCCATTTCCTGCCAGGGGCAGGGCAGGGTTTTCCCTCGTTGAACTGCTGGTCGTCATCGCGATCATCGCGGTTCTGATCGGTCTGCTTCTGCCTGCGGTCCAGAAGGTACGATTGTCTTCCGCCCGAATGCGTTGCGCCAACAATCTCAAGCAACTATCACTGGGGATGCATTCGTACGCCGTGGAGAACGGCAAGTTTCCACCGGGTTATCGGGGGGTGGGGACGAACCCTGGTTGGGGTTGGGGAGTCTGGATCCTGCCTCATGTCGAACAGGCGAACATGTACGCCGCCCTCGGGATGCCTGACAGCGTTTTCGGCAACGGTGTCATTCCTGCTCCCGTCTCAGATCTGACGCAGACACCGTTGCGGTTGTTTGTCTGCCCCAGTGACGAGGGGCCTGCGCTCAATCCGTTTCGGAACGATCACGCCAAGTCGAATTATCGGGGAATCTGCGGCCCCAGCGTGCCGCTCTTCTTTGCTTCCGACGCCGATTACGGCGGCGTGCTCTTCCATAACAGCCAGGTCACTTTCGAGAGTATTTCCGATGGCTCGTCCAACACTCTGGTGCTGGGCGAATGTCGATTGGACGTGGCGGCCAACAAGTTCGCGGGCGTCTGGGCGGGAATGATCGGGCCGATCAGCGGCGGAATCCCGATCAGCGGCGTCTACTGGTCAGTCGATAGTGACCGGTTTCGCATCAACGGTGTCGGTCCGCAGGCGTTCAGCAGCAATCATCCCGGCGGAGCGTCGTTTGCCTTCGGCGATGGCTCCGTTCACTTCGTTCGTGAAACAGTTGATCCCGTTGTCTTCCAGACGCTCGCCGGGCGAGCGGACGGTATCGCCAACCCCGGCGACTACTGACTCGCGCCGTTCAACTTCACATTTCAGTTACCCGTCATCACGGGCGAGGGCCGGCTGATCCCTTTGCCTGGCGACTGCTATAGAATCAAGCTGCGCGATGATCGCGAGGCAGAATTACGCACGTTCAATAATGGATGAGAGTTTCTGAAGAAGACACCTGGAATCCTACTGCAACTTCTCGTTGTGTGCCTTCCGTCGATTGCCGGCGATTCAACCGTTGAGATCATCGCCCATCGGGGTGCTCAAAAGATGCGCCCGAGAATACGGTGGCAGCGATCAAACTTGCCTGGGAGCAAAAGGCTGATGCATCGGAGTTCGACATCTATCCGTCGAAGGACGGTAAAATTGTCGTGATCCACGACAGTGATACCCAGCGAACAGCGGGCATCAGCAAACAAGTCGCGGGCAGCACGCTGGCCGAGCTTCGGCTACTCGATGTGGGGAAATGGAAAGGCGAAAAGTTCGCCGGCGAAAAGATCCCGACACTGGACGAAATGCTGGCAACGGTGCCCATCGGCAAACAAGTCTTCATCGAAGTGAAATGCGGACCAGAAGTGATTCCCGAGCTGGATCGCGTCTTGAAGGCTGCGAAACTGAAAGTCGGGCAAACCCCGATTATCAGCTTTAACCCGAGTGTGATTGAAGCAGTGAAGAAAGTGAGGCCTGATCTGTCTGCGTACTGGATCGTCGGACTGAACAAAAAGGATCGCGCATTCGCGGACAGCTTGATCGACAAGGCGAAGGCAATCAAAGCCGACGGGCTCGACCTGGCCGCATCGGCGCTTATCGATGCGAATTACATCAAGGCTGCGAAGGCGGCCGGTCTGAAGGTGTACGTGTGGACTGTCAACGATGCGGCAACAGCAAAGCGAATGGTCGAGATTGGCGTTGACGGGATCACCACGGATCGGCCAGGCTGGCTTCGGGAACAGTTGAGCAAATAGGCGGTTGGGGCATCGACTTCGTCTCGGAGCAACCATGTATTTCAGGTCAGCATTTATCGGCATGTTCGTGCTTCTCGCTGCTCCCGTGTTTGGCGAAGAACCCGTCAATATCAACGCAATCAAGTCCGATCTGATCGAGCCCGAGGTGACCGATGAACGCCCGGCAGCGGGTCGCCGGGTTCGCCTCGCGCATCCTGATTACTCCGAATCAAAACTGACGCACGTCCTCTATCTGCCGCCTGACTGGAAGCCCGGCCGGAAGTATCCGGTGCTCGTCGAGTATCCGGGAAACGGCGGCTACGAGAATAAGTTGGGTGACCGCAGCACGGGCCGGGTCGAAGATTGCAAACTCGGCTTCGGGCTCAGCGGCGGAACCGGCATGATCTGGCTGTGCCTCCCGTTCGTCGACCCGAAAACCAAAAGCCATTCGCTCCAATGGTGGGGCGACCCGGACGCGACGGCCAAGTATTGCCGGGAGGCTGTCGCTCAAGTGGTTCACGATTTCGGTGGTGATCCGAAGGCACTTGTACTCACCGGGTTTTCCCGCGGGGCGATTGCGTGCGGCTATATCGGGCTCCGCGATGATGAGACGGCCAAGCTCTGGAAAGCGATCATCGCACACAGCCATTTTGACGGAGTTCGTCGCTGGGGTTACCCGGGTGACGATGCCGACTCAGCCCTGAAGCGCTGGCACCGCTGGAAAGGTCGGCCACTGTTCGTTTCTCACGAGCGGGATATTGACCTGACCAGAAAGTTCCTGACGAACGCCAACATCGAAGCGACCATTTCGGTCATACCCTATCCGAACCATTCACCCGACTGGTTGCTGAAGGACATTCCCGAGCGAACCACAGCGAGAAAGTGGCTTGGCAATGTTTTGGAGAAATAGCTTCACCCGGCTGCTTCCTTCCGGCTCCCGCCGGACTAGGGTTTGCGCTCGAGAACAAGTACGGTGACACCTTTGCCGGTAGTGAATGCTGTCGGTCGTGGTTCGCCTGGCACTGCCATGCAGAGCTTGAGCTTATTGCCGTCGATGTTGTAGATGCTGTACCGAGTTTGCCCGACGTTATCGCCACTGGCGTAGGCGAAGTTGATTTCTTCGCCGGCTTTCGCGGGATCGATCTGAAGAGTGTACTCGTCAGCCGAAACTTCCCGGACATTAAGCGGACCGGAATCAGCCCTTGCTCCTTTGATTTCGACGAGTGTTAGCTTGTCCTTCTGAACGGTCACCGAGATTTCCTGCATTGCCTGCGGACTGGTCTTAACGCCCGATCGATCGAACTCTACAACTTCCCATTCACCGGCGAGGTTTGCGAGGACTTCTTCGACTTTGACGGAGGACTCTTCCACCTTGGACTTCTTGCACCCTGCCAATCCGATCAACAAAAGCCCGAAGGTGATGACCGAGCGCTTCGTGGGAATCATAAATAGTTCTTCAATAAAAGTAGGGCGAAGATCCGGACCGCGGGCGGAAGGGCAAGACACGATATGGGCAAGCAGATCGAGCGATCGATGGGTGTGATCGATAGGCAGCAGGTTCTGTGGATGTACTCTGCTGATTGCATTGCCATTCTCCATCCATCGAATCTCGGAGGGCAATTACTCGACGTTACCCCCATCATCCGGCTTCAGGTAGTTGGTCAATGGCACGTTGTAACGAATCATGCGTACCGAGCCATCGGCCATGGCCATCAGGCCGCCGTCGTCCATCGGACTGCCCCACTGATTCAGCGCGATCGCCGAGCCGTCTTTCAGCCAGGTGGTGCCGGAGTCGCCCAGACCGTTTCGGCTTGTGCCCACGGTGCCGCCCCGAAAGATTGCCAGACGGGCATTGGGAGTCGATGCAGTTGTCATCGCGTATTCGTTGACCGGAACATACATGTGGCCCATCAGGATGGTGTTTGAGGTCCCGTCGGTGATGTTGGTCAATGTCCTCATCGTGTTCGCACCACCGACCGTTCCGGTCTGGTTGTTGATGAACGGATTGATGCCGAAGTCAGTCGCCGGGCCGGCGTCCGATGTTCCAGTGCCGCCACCACCGCCCAGCGATGTGATGATGAAATAGTCGCTGCCGCCTGCACCCAGGCCTATCGACAGTCCCGCACTTGTCGAGCTCGAATACGTCACCCAAGGAACACCGTTATGACTGCGGATATAGAACTCGATCTTAACCGGCCCGTTATTCATGATGATCGAATAGCTGCCCGGCGTGTAGTCGAACTGATACGGTGAACCCGGGTTGACGGTGAATGGGGTAGTGACGGAAACAGGATTGGTCTGCCTGACTGTACCGTTCACGGGTGTGCCCGTGGTTCCCGTGAAGTAGCCGGGGCGGGATCGCATCGCACAGAGAAAAGTGCGGACGGGAGTTGGCGTTCCCGCGACGCCGCCCGGTTGCGAATCATACATCGCCTGCTGTTCAAGCAACGGCAGAATCTGGTAGGCCCACGAACCGGAAGTATGAGCAGAACTGCTTGCGTCTGAAGTCCCGTTGAAGGGAAGCGACTTGTAATTGTCGTGGAACCCGTGTGCCGCCAAAGCCAACTGTTTCAGATTGCTGGTCGACTTTGCGCGGGCAGCCGACCAACGCACCTTTTGCACAGCGGGTAGCAGAAGCCCGATCAGCACTGCGATAATTGCAATGACGACGAGCAACTCAACCAATGTGAATGCAATTCGCTCAGTTCGTCTCATTGTGATCATCTGCACTTTCAGGGCGCGGATGCCAAATCCAACAGTTGGAGATCTGTAGGCCTACAAAAACAGGTTGAGGACGGCGGGGCACTGGCAGGATTCACAAAAGCTTCATGGCATCTCTCGTGCCCGATCGGGCGAGCATGGCCGACTTTGGCTTCGTCAAGGTGCCGAATAGGGTGGGCGGCTTCCGTAGTTTTACCGAGTCGCCGCGTCAGTTTCTATGTTCATAACATGTTGATATTTGACAGTTTACGTTGCTTTCGCCCGGTCATTACAAAGGGGGAGGCGGTTGTTCGGCCTCGATTGGAAGACGGCCTGGAATTTTCTTTGGTCCACGGTTGCCGCCACTGGAGATGCCCTGTGAGTCGACATCTTCTGCCGAGATATATGGCACGTGATTCAACGAGATCACCACGTGAATCAACGTCGTCGGCCTGGTCAGTAAGCGGCCGCCGTTGTTATACACCTCCCTGATCATCCTCAAGAGAGTAGTTGTTGCGCGCATACGTGGCATTCGCCTTCGCTGGGCAAGAAGGGCCGGATTCAACTGAACTGGATCTCAATGCGGCGAAATGTGTGCAGATTCAAGAGAGGGGAGATGTTCAAAATCGCGAACGAGGATGTGTTCGCCACGGGGTTGCCGTAGCGCACACATCCTCGTTCGCGAAGCGGGTGCTTGCTCTTAGAAGAACATCCGGCTGATGTCGAGGTAAAGCACGAAGCACATCAACAACAGAATGGCCGCGAGGCCGATGTACAGCGCGATCAACATGACCGACTCCGGCGCTGGCTTGCCGCGGATCTTCTCGTAAATCAGGAACACCATGTGCCCGCCGTCCAGCATCGGGATCGGCAGGAAGTTGATGATGGCGAGGTTCACGTTGATCATGCCGATGAACAGGATGAACTGCCAGATGTCCTCCCCGGCGATCTTGTACGACACATCGGCGATCGTCAGTGGGCCGCTCATGGTGAAGATCGACACTCGCCCGAACGCCATCGCGTAAAGGTTCTGGTAGATCACTTTCACCGTCCGCAATGTGCGATGCACGCCGAGTTGGAACGCATCGACCAGGTCGTCGGCCTTATGCAGGCGCGTGTCCAACATCATCACGAAGCCCCGTTCCGTGCGTGGCCACGTCTTGTCCTCGCGCATGCCCAGGTTGAGTTCCTTCAGTTCATCCTTTCGCTGCACCCGGATGGATATCTCGCGCGGGTCGGACTTCTGCAACATGAAGAAGACGTAGGCCCACTGGTTGATCTTCAACTCTTCCCATTTTTCTTCCTTGATCGAGCCATCCGGCTGGCGGACCTTTTGCCGCACGGCCTTGATCAGGTCTCCCTTCTCGATGCCGGCCTCCGCAGCAGGACTGTCCGGTTCGACGGCCTCGACCACGGCATCCACGAAGTAAGCCAAGCCCATACCCGGGATAGGCAGGGGCTCTGTTGCGAAGTTCAACATCTCCTGCGAATACCGGGCTGTTTGATCGTACTTGATCAACAGCGTTACCTTCTTGCTTTCCGTCTTCTCTTCCTTGCGGGCCGTCGGCCTCAGGACCGTCACACGCACGTCCCAATCAGTCGGCTTGCTCTCGGCCCAAAGTTCCAGTTCAAACGGCAATCGTAGCGGATCGAGCGCTCGTACTTCCAAGTCTTTCTCCACAGGCTCGGTTGTCGGTTGCGGGTCGGTCTCCCAGCGCAGGCGCTTGCCGTCAGCCATCGTCACTTCCACGGTGATGATGCGGTCGCCGCCGGCTTCCTTGACGTCGGCGGGGCGCGGGCGGATGCCGTTCTCGTTGTCGTCGGCCGGTACGGCAACGGCGTTCGAGGACGGCCCGTTCTTGCGGATCGCCGCCACACGGCCCATGGCCATGCGCATTCCATGGGAGAAGAAGAACGCCGGATCGATGACAACGTCTTCGGTGGAATTGTCGTCGTGCTTCACCGTGATGGTTAACGGCTGCCCTCGTGAATCCTTCATCCGGCGATAGAAGTCGAAGTAGTCAAGCCGGCCGGCCGCGCCTTCGCGCTTGTCTTCGGGAATCGGCGTGAGCTTCATGCCGTCGGCGGGGTCAGAGGCGGCAATGATGAAATCGCCCATGCGCAGCCCGCCTGCCGCCGCGACAGGACTATTGGCATAAGCGAAAACCTTGTCCACCGGCTTACGGGTCTTCGCCAGTTGCAGTTTGGTGGCCGGGCCGACGCCGACAAGCGGGAACCGGCTGCCTTCTTCCCGCACCGGAATCACGTCGATTGTGCGTGACTCGGTTCCGCCTGCCTCGCGGACGACGAATCGCACCTTTTCATTCTTGTCGCTGCTCATCACCGTCGGCTTCAGGTCTTCGAAGACCGGCTTGTCCAGCGAGTTGAGTCGTTCGATGTAGCTGTCCGAGCGCAGGCCTTCCTGCCATGCGGGCGAGCCGGCGGTCACGCTGCCGATGATCGGTGCCGTCTCGTTCACGCCGTGCGAATAGGCGATGATGAAGCAGATCCACGCGAGCAGGATATTCATGATCACGCCTGCGGAGATGATGATCATCCGCTGAGTGACCGGCTTATTCTTGAACGAACGCGGGTCTTCCTCGGCCTCTTCGGTGTCGGAGTTCTCGCCTTCGCCGACCATCTTCACGTAGCCGCCCAGCGGGATCCAGCCGATCTTGTACATCGTCTCGCCATACTTGAAGTGCAGCCCGGGGATCGGCTTACCGAAACCAATGCTAAACGCTTCGACATGAACGTCGCAGGCTTTCGCGGCCAGGAAGTGCCCGAGTTCATGGATGAAGATGACCAGCCCCAGGCCGACTGCGACTTTCAGCAGGTCCCACGGGTCGAGCCCCTTGTAGATAATGTAGCCGAACGCGACGCCGAGGAAGATCAGCATGAGCGCGTTGGCACCCAGCCACTCGCCCCAACTGAGCGGACTTTCGGGGTGTCGATGCTTCGACGGAGAAGGCGACGGGTTCAGGGCGTTGTTGTCGGGGGAGCCTGGCGTATCCAACGATATACCTCCTGGCGCGCCCAGCGGTCGGCGGCCATCAGTTCTTCCAAAGTAGGTTGGGCGCTGAACGTGTGCTGGGCAAGCACCGCGCCGCAGGCCCGGGCGATCTCGGGGAAACGGATCTTGCGATCGAGAAACAGCCCCACGGCTGCCTCGTTCGCTGCATTCAGCACCGCGCCGCAGGTGCCACCACGGGCCGCCACTTCCTGCCCCAGCCCAAGCGCCGGGAACGTCGCGCGGTCGGGGGCCTCAAAGTGCAGCGTGCGCAGCGTGTTCCAATCCAGCCGGCGGGCAGGGCCTGGCAACCGTTCCGGGTAGTTCAGAGCATACTGGATCGGCAGCCGCATGTCAGGTGGCGACAACTGCGCCAGCACCGATCCATCGCGGAATTCGACGAATGAATGTACGATCGATTCCGGATGAATGATCACGTCGATCCTGTCGGCCGGCAGGTTGAACAACCACCGCGCTTCGATGATCTCGAGAGCTTTGTTCATCAAGGTCGCCGAATCGATGCTGATCTTCGGGCCCATCTTCCACGTCGGGTGGTTAAGGGCCGCTTCCACTGATACGTCGGTCAGGTCGGTTGCGTTCCGTCCGCGGAACGGACCGCCGCTGCCGGTCAGCACCAGCTTGTCGACGAGATCATCCAGAGGTTCTTCGTGATGCCCGGCCAGAGCTTGAAAAATGGCGCTGTGTTCGCTGTCGACCGGCAGCAATCGACCACCGTGCTGTTGCAGCAGCGCTTGCACCAGCGAGCCTGCCATCACCAGTGTCTCTTTGTTGGCGAGCGCCACCGTCTTACCGGCGCGAAGCGCTTCCCATGTACCGAGCAGACCGGCCGAGCCGACGATCGCGGAAAGGACAATGTCCGTCTCCGGGTCGCTGCACATGCGGGCCACGGCATCCCGGCCTCGCAGGAACTCCGTTCCCGGCGGCAGCCGGGTGATGTCGGCCCGGGCGGCGGCATCGGCATCGGTGAGAGCGACCCAGTGAGGCTTCAGACGAGATGCCTGTTCAAAGAGTGTCTCCCACTGCGAATGGGCCGAAAGGCCGATGATCCGCAACCGTTCGGGCTGGCTGGTGACAACGTCAATTGCATTGGTGCCGATGGAACCGGTGGAGCCGAGAACCACGATCCGACGTGGCAAACCTGAGCTAGCGGGTGTGCGTTGCAATCCTGCCCCTGTACAGCCCAGTTGCGTGATCTATCATAACAGCTATATTGTAGATACGTGAACCTATACGGAGCAAGCGGAATATAAAAGCTAAATGATTAACAACCCCGGTTGCTCCGGAACCGGGCTGCCACGGCAGCCCGGTTCCGGAGCAACCCGGCTACATCGTT
>JBBQII010000084.1:0-9670 GCA_038324795.1 Gemmatales bacterium | reverse complement strand
TGCGGTTGCGGCTCGGCGATCACGTGAACGCCTGCCGCGAGATGGAGGCGATCACGATCGAAGAGGCCACGACCATCCGCCGGCTGTTCCGCGAGATGCTGCCGGCCGTGTGCGAACCCGTGCTGCTGCATGGCGACCCCGGCAGCCACAATGTGTTTGTCGAACAGGACGACGTGACCGCCCTGATCGATTGGGAAGACGCACTGGCCGGCGACCCGATCTTCGACGTCGCCTTCTGGGCCACGTTCCACCCGGTGCGCCGGCATCAGACGATGCTGAATGCCTATCGGCGCGAGGCGAACTTGCCCGGCGATTTCGCACGCCGCTTCTGGCTGTACTTCCTGCGCATCGCACTGGCAAAGACAGTGCTGCGGCAGCGATTGGGCCTGGTCGATCGCACGGAGCGGCAACCCGCATCGCTGCGGATTCAACTGGCACTGCGTCACCTGGCGACGCACGGAGAGAGGATGGCCGCGTGACTGACACATTGCAACTGGCCCGTGCGATCCGTGGGCACTGCCTGCACATGGTACATCGCGCCAACGCGTCGCACATCGGCTCGTGCCTGTCGATGACCGATCTTCTCGCGGTGCTCTACGGGCGCATCCTCAACGTCGATCCGCATCAACCGGACAAGCCCGACCGCGATCGCTTCCTGTTGAGCAAGGGCCATGCGGCAGCGGCTGTGTATGCCTGCCTGGCCGAGTGCGGCTTCTTTCCGGTGGAATGGCTGAATGACTATTGCGTCGACGGCAGCCCGTTGTCGGGCCATCTGACGCATCACGGCGTGCCGGGCGTGGAACTGTCGACCGGTTCGCTGGGGCATGCGTTGCCTGTCGCCTGCGGGATGGCGATTGCCGCGAAGCGGTTAAAGCAACGGCCGCGCGTCTACACGATCGTCAGTGACGGCGAATGCGATGAAGGCACCACCTGGGAGGCGGCCCTGTTTGCCGGGCATCAACGGCTCGACAACCTTGTTGTGATCGTCGATTACAACAAGATCCAGAGCTTAGGCCGGGTCAGCGATGTGATGGAGCTTGAGCCGTTCGCCGCAAAGTGGCAGGCTTTCAACTGGGGCGTGCGCGAGATCGACGGGCACGACCATGCCGCGATCGAGGCCAGCCTGCGCGAGGTTCCGTTCATCGAAGGCCGGCCATCGCTGGTGCTGGCGCACACGGTGAAGGGCAAGGGCGTGCCGTACATGGAAGATCGGCTGGAGTGGCACTACCGCTCGCCAAACGCGACCCAACTTGAAGAAGCGCTGGCCAGCACGGGGTGCCCCTCATGAGAACTTCCTTCCTGAACACACTGATCGAACTGGCCGAGCACGATGAGCGCGTCTGGCTGTTGACGGCCGATCTGGGCTACTCGGTGCTCGAGCCGTTCATCGCGAAGTTTCCGGACCGCTACGTGAACGTCGGCATCGCGGAGCAGAACCTGATCGGCGTCGCGGCGGGGCTGGCGCGTTCGGGATTGAAGCCGTTCGTCTACTCGATCGCCAACTTCCCGACGATGCGCTGCTTCGAGCAGATTCGCAATGACGTCTGCTATCACGGGGCGGATGTCACGATCGTTTCGGTCGGCGGCGGGCTGGCGTACGGGCCGCAGGGGTACACGCATCATGGCGTGGAAGACCTTGCGGTCATGTGCTGCCTGCCCGGCATGACCGTGATCGCCCCCGGCGACCCGGTAGAAACCAGGCTGGCCACGCGGGCGCTGTCCGCACAGGCAGGCCCCGGCTACCTGCGGTTGGGCAAGGCACGCGAGCCGGTGCTGCACGATGTCGAGCCGCTGTTCGTGATCGGCAAGGCGCTCGAAGTCCGCGGCGGGCGTGATTTGACGCTGGTCAGCACCGGCGGCATGCTGGGCGACGCGTTGGCCGCGGCCGACACGCTGACGGGCGACGGGCTCAGCGTGCGCGTGCTGAGCATGCCGACATTGAAACCGTTCGACAGCGAAGCGATCGCCCGGGCGGCGAGGCAGACCGGGGCGATCATCACGCTCGAAGAACACAGCGTGCACGGCGGGCTGGGCAGCGCGACGGCGGAGGCGATCCTCGCATCCGGCGAAGTCGTGCGATTCCAGAAGATGGGCATACCCGATCGGCCGTACAAGCTGATCGGCAGCCAGGCGTACTTGAAGCAGCACTTGATTGGTGATGTGGCCAGGATGGCTCGCACCTTGATGCGCAAGGCGACGCCGCAAGCGGCGTAGGGGATTCGCATGGATGCGGTTCGTAAGCTCATCAGCATCGTCACGCCGTGCTACAACGAGCGTGACAATGTGGCCGACTGCCATGCCGAGGTGCTGCGCGTGTTGCGCGAACACCTGCCCGGGTACGACCTCGAACATATCTACTGCGATAACTCTTCAACCGACGGCACACAGGACGCATTGCGTGAACTGGCGGCGAACGATGCATCGGTGAAGGTGATCTTCAACGCGCGCAATTTCGGGCCGTTCTGCTCGACGTTCAACGGGTTACTGAATGCCACCGGCGATGCCGTGGTCGTGCTGCTGGCGGCCGACCTGCAGGATCCGCCGTCGGTGATTGTCGACTTTGTAAAGCACTGGGAGAGCGGCTACCAGGTCGTCTACGGCATCCGCGGCGAACGGGAAGAAGGGTTCATCCTGCGCAACGTCCGGCACCTGTACTACCGCACAGTGAGCCGATTCGCGCATATCAACATTCCACCCGATGTCGGCGAGTTCCAGTTGATCGATCGCGCGGTGCTGGAAGCGCTGAAGGGGTTCGACGACTACTACCCCTACATCCGCGGCATGATCGCCAGTTGCGGGTTCCGCTCGATCGGTGTCGAATACGTCTGGAAGGCGCGCAAGAAGGGGATCTCGAAGAACCGGCTGTTTCATCTGATCGACCAGGGGCTCAACGGCATCATCTCGTTCACGCGCGTGCCGATGCGGCTGTGTATGCTGCTGGGGTTCGCCATCTCGATTCTCAGCGTGCTGTTCGCGATGTTCTCGCTGGTCTGGCATCTGGCCAGTCAGGGAGCGGTCGCCCCGCCGGGGGTGCCGACGCTCATCGTGGCATTGTTCTTCTTCTCGGGCGTGCAGTTTTTCTTCCTCGGCGTGCTGGGGGAGTATATCTGCGCGATCCATTCACAGGTTCGCAAACGCCCGCTGGTGATCGAAGCGGGGCGGTTGAACTTCGCCGCCGGCCCGACAGTCAACAGGCGAGCAGCATAGTGCGGGGTTTTTCAGAATGAGCAGACTCCTCGTCGCGGCCGGCCTGCTGGCGATCGTCGTCGCTGCTGTCGAGTTGCATCGCGCCTGTTGTGACTCGACGACGCACGTCCCGGCCTTTTTCAACAGCGACACGCTGTACCCCGCTGCGTTCTACCAGGACGTTATCGTCGATGGGATGTCGTGGACCACCTTCAAGTACTCCGCGGCCACCGACTGGTTTCCCGACTTTCTGATTTACTTCACGGTTCGCCCGTTCACCGCGAATACCGCGCAGGCCATAATCCTCTGTTCGTGCCTCTTTTTCATCCTGCAGTTGGGCGGTTACATCGCGATTGCGCGCAAGGTGGCAATGCCGTCCGAACGAAACGCCCGGATGTATATGGCCCTGATGATGGGGGCACTGTTTCTGCTGCTTTGTTCACAGTCCGGGATGATCGACAAACGATTCCGGCTGCCGATCGTCTTCACCTATCACGGCGGATCGCTGATCTGCATGCTGTATGGCCTGGCCGTCGTCCTCCATCTGGTGCTTGCACCGGTGTGGCTGGCCCGACATCGGCTCGGGTTGGCACTGCTCGGTCTGATCGTAATGTTGTGCATGGCATCCGATCGGCTGCTGCTGATGCAGTTTGTCGCGCCGGCCATCGGCTCGCTGATGCTGTTGTGTGTTCTCGGCTTCACGACCGCGAGGCGCTTGATCGCGATCAGTGGCGTGCTGATCTTCAGCAGTATCGCGGGGCAGCAGATTCTGCGGGCGATTCAGCCGGCGTGGGCGGATGAGATCAGCCAGATGGCGTTTACGTTCGAGAATGCCCGGGGCGGGCTGAAGCTGGTTGTGCGCAAATGGACCGAGCGCACACTGGCAGGTGAGAAGCTGCACTTGATCGCTTCAGTGTGGATGCTACTCAGCACATCGCATGTCATTGCAGGCATCGGTGCCCGACTCCTGGGTCGGCCCGTTCCACAATCGCAGGCGACACGCGGCATGTTCCTGTTGTCGTGCATCTACATGGCGATGGTCGCCAGCAGCCTCGCGGCCGTCAGCTATGCCGGGTTGTTCTACTCACCGCCGTCGATTGTGGATGTCGACTGGGAGGAGGCTGCCCGCTATTTCCTGCCCGTCTACTTCATGCCCTTTTATCTGTGGGGTTGCTGGCTGACGCTGCTGCCAACCCGATGGCGGAAGCCGATGTCGATTGCCGTCATGAGCGGGCTGGTCGTACTCTGCGGAACCGTTTACATTCAGTCGACCCGGGTGCCGCGGGTGGATGATCAGGAAGTCTGGAACTACTATCCGACATTGACCCGTCAGGTCGACGAATTGGCCGAACAGCACGGCCTTCGTTACGGTGTTTGCGGCTTCTGGGAATCGAAATCGATCACGCTGTTGTCCCGGCGGGGCGTGCGCGTTCATCCTATCGCACACGCACCGTACGATCGGCTGCGGATGGTCCCGTTCCACTGGCTGAGCAATTCATGCTGGTACTTCCAGGGCCCGCGGACCGATCCGACCCCGCCGCGCTACGAGTTCATCGTCGTCAAGGATTTCGGCGTTCTGCCGACGCCGAGCCTGCAGGATCTCGACGACATCTTCGGAAAGCCAGCCTACGTATCGCGTGCAGGTGCGTTCAAACTGGCCGTCTACAACCGCGAAAGCGATGCCCTGTTTCAGGGGATGGCAAGGGAAGGGGCGCACTTTCTGCGCGAGACGTTCCGAGGCCGCCTCGGCGAGTCGATTCACTTCCCCGCTCGAACGTTGCCTGCATCCAATCTGGGTCCGTTCCCACCGGATGAGCATATCGCCATCGAAGGCTGTATTCCCCCGGGGGTACTCAGTGGCGGGCCGTACCTGAAGATCGAACAGCCGGGTGATTACAGGATCGAGATTGAAACCAGCAGCTCCGGCGGCGTGCCGTGCACAGGCACCTGGGACGTGATCCTCTTCAACCCGCAGACGAAAATCGTGCATCCGTTTCACGAAGCCGCTATCGAACCGGGCGAACGCGTGAAGTCGTCGGTCGTGGTCACGTTCGGCAAACGCCATCGGGGCCGGCTGATGGAGGCCCGCGTGATCTACAACGGTACCGGCATGCTGCAGATGCACGGGCTGACGATCACACGCGTTCGTTGAAACAACGCCGTGCCGGGCGAATTCGATTCCGGAGACTCCATGCCCGCGGAATTCGACAACATGATGAAAAAGGTCTTCTGGCAGCGATTGCCGGACTTCGGACCGTTGGTCCACGTTCCGGCGGGCGATGTCGTGGAGCCGTTGCCGACCAACTTGCCGATTACACTTGATGCCGACTTTGTTCTTGGTGTCGGCAGCCCGCGCCGGGCGGCAATCGACCTGAACTTTCAAACAACATGGGACGCGGATACACCGATTCGCGCGTTCGTCTACAATGCGTTGCTGCATCGTCATTTCGGTGTGCCGATTCACACGGTGATCATTCAGATGCGGTCCCGGCAAAATGATCTTCGATTGGCCCACGGGGTTCGGTATTCTGTATTTGCCGGGCTGGGGCACATGGAGTTTCAGCCGGAGGTGATCAACCTCTGGGAAGTACCACTGGAGCCCATGTTGACCGGCGGGTTGGGCCTGCTTCCGCTGGCGCCGCTGTGCCGGATGCCGGACGACCAGACCCGGGAACAGGCTCTTCCCGAGATCCTCAGGCGGATCAACGGCAGGCTGAACGACGAGGCCACGCCGGAGTTGCGGGACAGTTTGTGGAACTCGACCTACACGCTGAGCGGCCTGTATTTCCGCGGGGAAGAAGTTCGCCCCCAGTTCGAGAGGTACCAGATCATGCGTGAATCGATGACGTATCAGGCAACGCTGGAGGAAGGCCGTGTGGAAGGCCGAGTCGAAGGCCGCATGGAAGGCCTTGCGGAAGGAAGCTTCCTGGCGCTCCGACAGATGGTGTTTCTGCTGGGAGCCCGGAAATTCGGGCAAGCACCCGCTCGGTTTCAGAACAGCATCGACACCATTCGGGATGCAGAACGTTTGAGCCGGATGGCTCAAGCAGTGATCGACGCTACATCCTGGCAGGAAATCGTTGATACCCAATAACGTTGAAGTCGATCAAGGATCAACCTCCGGGAAGTACCACTGGAGCCCGTGTTGACCGGCGGGTTGGGCCTGCTTCCGCTGGCACCGCTGTGCCGGATGCCGGACGACCAAACCCGGGAACAGGCTCTTCCCGAGATCCTGAGGCGGATCAACGGCCGGCTGGGAAGAAGTTCGCCCCCAGTACGAGAGGTGCCAGATCATGCGCGAATCGATGACGTATCAGGCAACACTGGAGGAAGACCGCGTCGAAGGTAGCTTGGAAACCCTTCGACAGACGGTACTCCTGTCGGGTGCCCGTAAGTTCTGACAGGCACCTGCTCGATTGCAGAGCACGATCTACGCAATCCAGGATTGAGACCGCCTGAGCCGGATGGCTCAGACAATCATCGACTCATCGACATGGCAACAAGTTCTCGACATCCCCTGATCGCTACTTCCGATAGTCAACCCCACCCGTCTGCCGGATGTTGCTGCGTGAGGTCGGGCTGCCGCCGGGGCTGTAGCGGGCCAGGTCGACGTTGCGGATGTTCGGCCACTGCGGCAGCGTGAAGTAGCGGGCCGAGGCATCCGGCGCGATGCGCTGGTTGACCGTCGCCTTGTCGATCTTCAACGTCATCGTCAGGTTCTCCGCCGGCCATTCCAGCAGCACGTCGGACGGATACGAGACGCTGGTCTCGCCTTCCGCGGAACGGTACTTCGCCCAGCGAACCCGCTTCACCGTCGCATGGCAGATTGTCTTGCCGGTGTTCGCATCCTGGATAATGTGGCCGACGACGCGCGGGTACGACTGATCCGGCAGCGACCCGGCCGCGAAGACCGTGATCTTGCGGACCGGCATCCCCTGCACCGTTGTCTCTTCGATCAGTTCGTAGGTGCTGCCGTTCTGCTTGACCGTGTACGGCCTGCTGGCATCGTACTTGGCCATGCCGAGCGCCTGAACCACCCATTCGGGCTGGAACGGCAGCGGCAGTTTGACGCCCTTCTCATAGTCGGTGTAGTTGCAGTAGTAGAGCGGGGCCTCGCCGTCCTTGACCCAGAACCAGAACTTGTCTCCGTTCGAGCCGATATCGACGTACTGCGTCGAGATCGCATCGCCCGTCAGGCGGAAGTTGCGCGGAGCTTCACAAACCATGAAGCCCGTCAGCCCCGGCATGCGTTGCTTGTTGACGGTGGCCACCAGCGACACATCGGTACTCTCGATGACCGACAGTTTATCGGCCTGCTTGTTCAAGTAGCCGACGAGGTTCTCGGCCGAGGGCGCGCCCATGCGGTCGGGGGCCGGTGGCCCGCCACCGCCGTTCGGCTTCTTGTTATTTCGCAGGAACTCGCACCCGCTGGAGAGCAGGCAGGCGACCAGTAACAATGAACCCAGCTTGCGCATGGGAATAGCCTCATGAGTCAAAGGGCGTTCAGTTCCAGCCGAGCACGCGAAAGACTTCATCCTGCACGGTCGTGATCTCGGCTTCGTTCAACCGCGGGTCGAGCACTTCATGCACAGCCCGGGTGCGCGCATCGCGAAGAAGCAGATACTCCTCGCCATCGCGCTTGCGGACATCTTCAAACTTCAATCGCTTCCGCCTCATCAGCAGCAGTGCGACCACATAACGGAAGTTCCGCTTGCCGGGCTCGGTCGCATCAGTCAGGTGACTGAAGCAATCGACCAGCCATTCATCGTTGATGACCGGCCGCTGCGGCTGTCCCGCGGCCGGGATTCGGCCGCACCACCAGGCGATCGCCCCTTCGGGCGGGCCGGGCCAGGCGTCGGCCGCATAGTCCTGTCGGGCCAGTTCGCCGGCCGTCTCCAGAAGGACGCTGAAGAACTTCTCGCCGGGCTTGAGTTCCCGACCGCTCCGGGCACACAGCCGGGCAGGGCCCTGAATCTGGTACGCCGTCATTGGTCTGCCCTCCCGGGACGCTGTTCCATCGTATCTCGCGGAGAGGCTGCCCGACAACTTCCCGCCGCTGCGATCGCTGCGATTGTTCCGCCCGGCACACCATCGGTACCGGTTATAGGGGCTGCGCGGGAGCGATCCGCGTTGCCTATTTCAACATCTTTGCCAGCCCTGCCGAGACTGACTGGACGTTTTCCTCGCTCCAACCCAGGGTCACTTCCTCAACCTTCCCCGATGCGTTGATCAGCACGAAAGCCGGGGTCGAGTCGATGCCGTGTACCTGATACATCGACCGCCCGGCAAGCACCGGAACAGTCAGTTTCAGTTGCTCGCGCTGGCGCGTGGCGGCCTCGCTGGTACCAACGGCCACAGGCAGGATGCGGGCCCGGCCGGCGTGGCGATCGTGCAGCAGTTGCGCGAAGCGCAGCAGCGGTTCCGCCGTACGGATGCTGTCGGGCTGATAGTAGAGCAGCAGCGTCGGCCGGTCAGTCAGCGCGCTGAGCCGCTGAGTCTCGCGAGTGGTCACGTTCATGGCCGGGACGTCCGGAGCCGGTTGGCCGCGCACGAGCTTCGCGTTGTTCGGTGCAGGTTCCACGGCCGGCACACGCGGGGCGATATGGCCCTGGCGGGCGAGGTCGTTCTTGCGTTTGATTGCCAGTGTCGCTTCGCGGTACGGTGTCGCTTCGCCATTGAAGTGCATGGTCAGATGCTGGTCGATGGCCCGCTTCAACTGGTCAAACGGTCGGGCGTCGGCCCGCCGGGGGTCATTGACGGCCTGCTCGAAGTCCGTCACGAATCCGGCCGCCGCAATCGCTTCCTGCCGCCGATCATCGCCGAGGCGGTCCGGGTAACGCATCATCGAGATCTGTTCATAGTTCAGCTTTGAGCGGAAGCCGAGTTCACCCGTCTGCGGGTCCTGTTTCTCGATGGTTCGCTCATATCGGGCAGCATAGCCGAGCTTCGGCGCGACCGACAGTGTATCGCCGCGTCGCCAACCCGGGCGGTTGGGTATTGGCTTTTCCCAGTCTTCGGACTGCTGCACGGCCGTGATCTTCAAACAGCGCAGGCCGCGGACACTGTCGGTCCCTTCGAGGCGATAGCGCAGGCCGGGCCGGTTCGAATCGGGCACGTTCCAAGTCTGACCGAACGTGATGCGTTCGCCGGGAATCGCGGCCAGCATGCCGATTTCAAAGAGTGGAAGTCCTTCGAGCAGCACGGACCCCGGCAATGGACCGGGCTGGCGCTGGTCCGGCTTCTGGATCATCTGGTTCGGGTCGAGCAACCGGATCTGGCCGCCGGGTTCGAGTCGGGCCAATTCGATGCGCACGACGGGCGGCGGCTCAGTGGCCGGCGGCGTGTCGGGCTTCAGTTTGATCGAGGTGAACAGGGCAACATCCGCGCCGTGATCACTGATGTCGAGAACAAACAGCCGGGTCTCCGCTTCATAGTTGCGGAAGGCACGGACGTTGGGTCGCAGGATCGCCTCACTGAAGGTTCC
>JBBQII010000083.1:0-9706 GCA_038324795.1 Gemmatales bacterium | reverse complement strand
GGTGGGGGCACTGACGAGCACGCCGCGGTCTGCGGTGACCCTGGCGAGCAGTGCTTCTTCCTGAAGGGGGTTGGGCGGGTTGGGAAGTTGATCGAGGAAGCGGGTGGCCAGTTCGTCGCGGCTCGGCATGGGTGGGCTTCTCAGTTGAGCCTGGGCGATGTTTAGAAGGAAAGTCTATTGAAGCCGCATCGATCGCCGAACCCAGAGAACGTAGACGAACGCGCCGACGACCATGAAGCCAAGCCCGAACAGTGACTCGGCCCGCTGGGTGACGAACATGTTCAGCAGTACCACTGTCATGGCGGCGCAGTAAACAATCGGCAGCCAGGGGTATAGCGGGCAGCGGTACGGCAGGATGACTCGCTCGGGCGGATGCGTCCGCCGCAGGACGAATATCGAGGCGACGGCGAGCGTCTCGAAGCTGAGCGCGCCGAACATGGCGAAGTCGGTGACCACGTCGAACGGGGCCTTGCCGGCTGGAAGATTCAGGTCGAGCTTCAGCAGGCCCAGGTCGAAGACCGGTAACCGGTAGCGAATCAAAAGGCCGACGATGATCACCAGCAGGATCGACCAGCCGGCCAGCACGACCGCGGCCCGGGCGGGCGTCTGGTACCGGGGATGCAGCGCGGCCAATGACGCAGGCACCATGCGGTCCCGGCCCATGGCGAACAGCAGCCGTGGCCCGGCCAGCAGATTGCCGTTGAGCGCGCCGAACACGGAGATCATGACCGCAGTGGATGCAAGCACCAGGCCGACGGGGCCCAGCAGGCGCAGAGCGAACTCACCGACGACCGTGCGGTTCTTCAGCGCGACGATCTCTTCACGCGGGATCACGAGATAGTAGGCCAGGTTCGCGGACACATAGAGGATGATGACCGTCACGCAGCCGACGAACAGCGCGATCGGCAGGTTGCGGCCGGGGTTCTTCACTTCCTCAGCCACGGGAGCCACGTTCATCCAGCCGTGGTAGGCGAAGAAGATGCCGATGAGCGCCCCGCCGAACGCGCTCCATCCGAAGTCGCCCCAGGAGGTGGGCCAGGTGTTGGTGGCGACGAACGCCGTCGTCGGTACAGTGCGCGGTTCGCTGACTGCGGCGAGGATGATGAACGGCAACAGCGCGACGAGGATCAGCGTCGCGGCCTTTACAGTGGTGACCAGCACCTGCAGCCCGCCGCCCCAGCGTGTGCCGCGCGCGTTGATCGACGCAAGCACGCCGATGACGGTGACGGTCATGGCGACGCGTTCCCAGAACTCCAGGACATCGCCTTGCGTATCGTTCGCCTGCCGCATCAGATCGTGGACTGATTCGCTGAACACGGTGGCCAAGGCAGCGATTGAGCCGCTGCGAATGATCCAGAACTCGACCCAACCCCAGAGGTAGCCGGCCCAGGGGCCGTAGCTTTCCTTCAGAAAGACGTAGTTGCCGCCCGCGCGCGGAAGCAACACGGCCACCTCGGCCAGGGCGAGTGCGCCCATCAGGGTGAGGATGCCGACGACGATCCAGGCGACCATCACCATGCCGAACTCGGGCACGCCGGCGGAAACGCTGGAAGCCTTCTTGAAGACACCGGAACCGATGACGGTGCCGATAACCAGCGCAGTCGCCATCCAGGCACCGAGGACGCGCGGAAGCTGAGACGGAGAATTCATGGCTGACACTGTAATCGGGCGGATATGCGGATGCAATGACGCAGATGGCGGTGCCGAAAACAGCTGTTGCTTGGGCAGTTCCTCGTCGGTGGACGTCGGCGGGATTTCTTCTGTTGATGATTCAGGGCAGCTTCACGCCGAACAATACGGCGACGTCACTGACGAAGCTCTTTTGTGCCTCAGGCACGCGGCTGCGCCAGTCGGCCAGATACTCAGCCAGCGACAGTTCTCGCTTCGGGTCGGCCTGGTTCAGGTAGGCCACTGCTTTCCAGTGATCAGGATTCTTTTCGAACAGTTCGAGCAGATGCATCGCAACGATATTGTTCCTGGCGCGGTCCGTACCGTTCTTGCGCAATGCAGGTTCTTCCCGCTGGTACCACTGGGCCAGCGTCAAGTCGGTGAGCTTTCCCGTTTCGCCAATGCGCTTCTGCGCGTAATCGCCCAACTTGTCCGCGTACGACTTCCAGTTGCCGTAAGGAGGTTTGGTCTTCCACGTCTCGGCCATCCGCTTCAACACGAAAAGCGATGCGGTCTCGCACAGCGATTCCTCAAACCAGAGATTGACCCGGCTACCATCGCGATAGTTGCAGAGAACATGACAGAGTTCATGCGCGAATTGGTACGAGTACTGCGCCCAGTAGGTGTCCTTCGTGTTCAGCAACACTCGGCGTTCGCCTTCATGACCCCGGCCGTAGATGACCATCGGACCCTGCTTCGGATCGTTGTGGACCGTCACCGGATCCCAGTCGCGATCGGGGAAGTATCGCGTCAGTTCGGCAGCGCAGGAACGGCAGACGGCGGCGATGTCGTCCGTCGGCGCACTGCCCCATTCGCCCGGCATCACGGAAATCTTGAGCACCCGCGGGGCCGGGCGGGTGGCTTCGAGCTTCGCCAGACGTTCCTTCAGCAATTTGACTTCGGCTTCGAGTTGGCTGACACGGGCCTTTAACTGATCCGCTTCGGGGTCGGCATGCGCCTGCGCGACAATGCAGACGCTAATTGCAACAACAAACGACAGTAGTCGAATCATGGTCGTGGACCCCTCATCCCTTGCTTGCACTTGATCACGGACATCGGTTCGAATCACGCCAGCAGTTTCTTCACCACTTCGCCATGCACGTCGGTCAGGCGGTAGTCACGACCCTGGAAGCGGTAGGTGAGCTTTTCGTGATTGAGCCCGAGGAGGTGCAGGATGGTCGCCTGCAGGTCGTGCACATGGACGCGGTCTTCGACAGCGTGGTAGCCAAGCTCATCGGTACTGCCGAGGCTCATTCCCGGTTTGACGCCGCCGCCGGCCATCCAGACCGTGAAGGCCGTCTGGTTGTGATCGCGCCCCAGCCACTTCGACCCGTTGCGCTCCTCGTTCATCGGCGTGCGGCCGAACTCCCCGCCCCAGACGATCAGCGTGGATTCCAGTAATCCAAGGCTCTTCAGGTCGTTGACAAGTGCGGCGGAAGCCCGATCGATTTCCTGGCAACGGTCAGCCAGGCCATAGCGGATGTCGTTGTTCTTGCTGTCGCCGTGGTGGTCCCAGCCCCAATGATACAGTTGCACGAAGCGGACACCGCTTTGCACCAGTCGCCGTGCCAGCAGGCAGTTGTTGGCGTACGAACGCTGGCCCGGCTTCGCGCCATACATGTCCTGCACGTTCTTCGTTTCGCGCGAGATGTCCATCACCTCGGGGACGCTCGACTGCATCTTGTAAGCCATTTCAAACTGCTGTATGCGAGTTCGAATTTCGGGATCGCCGACTTTGTCGAGGTGTATCTTGTTGAGAGTGTTGAGTGTGTCGAGCGATTCCCTGCGTTGGTCGTTCGACATACCGTCGGGATTATTCAGGAACAACACCGGTTCGCCCTGCGAACGCAACGGCACCCCTTGATGGATCGTCGGCAGAAAGCCGCTGCCCCAGAGCGAAGAACCGCCATCCGGCGCAATCGGCGATGAGACCAGCACCACGAAGCTGGGCAGATTCTTGTTCTCGGAACCCAGCCCGTAGGACACCCAACTGCCCATTCCGGGCCGGCCCAGTCGCGGGGAACCAGTGTGCAGAAACAACTGGGCCGGGGCGTGGTTGAACTGATCAGTGTAGCATGATCGCACTACGGCAATGTCGTCGGCGACGCTCCCCAGATGCGGCAATAGTGCGGAGAGTTCCTGCCCGCTTTGACCGTACTTGGCGAACGCGTGCGGCGTGCCGAGCAGCTTCGGTACGCCCTTAATGAAGGCGAATTGCTGCCCCTTGTAGAACGACTCCGGGCACGGCTGGCCGGAGAGTTCGTTGAGCTTCGGCTTGTAGTCGAACAGATCAACGCACGACGGCGCACCGGCCATGTGCAGATAGATGACGCTGCGAGCCTTCGCGGGCAGGTGCGGCTTTTTAGGCGACAGCGGCCCGTCGTCCGCGTCAGCCAGCAGCCGATCGTTCAGCAGTGACGTCAGTGCAAGTGAGCCGATGCCGAGACTGCTGTCGCGGAGGAAGTGCCGGCGTGTGGTATTGATGTTCATGAGTTTGTCCTGTTCAAGGCATGATCCGGCCGATGGCGATCAGGTAGTCGCGGGCACCGTCGGCGATTTGCTGAGCGGGCGTGGCTTGGAGGGCTGTTTGGAAGTCGGCAAAGATGGCATCGGCGTCGTCCACTGCTCGGGAAGCGGTTGTTGGTGTCACCTTCCGACAAAGATCGCAGTCAGCATAAGTTCGGCTCTTGCGCAATTCATCGATTCGATCAGCGATAACGCGAATCGATGCAATTCCGCAATTTTCCAATCCGAGGTACAGACTCGAATGCGACTGCCAGCCACTTCCCAATCGGACGTTCTTTAATAGGAGCCAATCTCGAAAATGATGAAACACCGCATAGTAGGCACGGCTGACGGCGGTGCGCAAGTCGCCTTCCGCTGACGCTATCGAGTACCGCCTCGCACAATCAAGGAAATCGCGGCCGTTCATTGATTCTCCAAAGTTGTTTGGATGCTCAGCGAACAAAGCGGCCATTCAATGTGCGAATGCTGTTCTGCCAAGTCTTCCCGATATCGAAGCCGACGTTCACGGATCGATTGTTCGAAAATCCCGGGAAGCGTTATCCAGAAGTCGACCCAGTAGCGGTCGTCTTCATCGGGGTCGGCCAGCAGATTGACGTCGACCCGCACCGCATCCGGAAAATGCTCCAGCACGCGTTCGCGGAAGTTGTCGAACTCCGTCTCGGCCGACTTGCGCTTCACTTCGGCAAGTACATCCTGCGGGATGTGCAATTCAGGCAGTGTTGCAGCGGGTGCCATCGGTTCATCACTCCTTCGTGATCGTCTCGTCCAAATTCAACAGCACGTTCGCCACGACGGTCCAAGCGGCAAGGCGAGCCAAGTCAGTTCCTTCGGTTACGGGACCCTGAACGCTTGCCAATTTGGCGGCCGCGGAGCGTTCCGCAGCGTACTTTGCCAGCGATTGCGTGAACAGGTCATTCACTGCTTTCGACTCAGCCCCTGTCGGCTCGCGCGCGATGCACAGTCGGAAGCCGTGCTTCGCTTCCTCGCCCGGCGCTTCACTCATCATCCGTCGGGCCAATGCGTTGGCACTCTCGACGAACGACTTGTCGTTCAACGTCGCCAGCGCCTGCAGCGGCGTGTTCGAGCGCGGTCGGCGCTCGCAGCTGACCTCGCGGCTGGGGGCATCGAATGCCATGAACGTCGCATAGGGGGCCGTGCGCCGCCAGAACGTGTACAACCCGCGGCGGTACTGTTCGCCGGCTTCGCTCTGCTTCCATCGGTCGCCGCTGTACGGGTTCGCCCAGACGCCTTCGGGCTGAAACGGGAAGACGCTCGGCCCGCCGATCTTCTGCTTCAACAAGCCGCTGATGGCAAGGGCGTTATCGCGCACCATTTCGGCGTCGAACCGCACTCGCGGCCCGCGCGCGTACAGCAGGTTGTACGGGTCCTTCTCTTCGGCTTCTTTGCATATGATCGACGCCTGCCGATACGTGGCGGACAACACCATCAGTTTCAGCATCGCCTTAACACTCCATTGGCGATCAACCAGTTCCATGGCCAGATTGTCGAGCAATTGCGGATGGCCGGGAAGCTCGCCCTGCAAGCCGAAGTCCTCGCTGGTTTCAACTAGCCCCCGACCGAACAGGCGGCCCCACAGCCGGTTCATCGTCACCCGGCCGACCAGAGGGTTCTCGGGCGACACCAGCCAACGGGCCAGGTCGAGCCGATTGCCGTCGCGACGGCCGCCGACCACCAGTTGATGCAGCTTGGCCGGCGTGCCCGTGGACACTTTTTCGCCCGGGTTGCGATGGTTGCCGCGGATCTGGATGAACGTGTCCCGCGGCTGAGCCCGTTCCTTCATGACAAGGGTTGTTGATGGTTTGATGCCACCCCGCAGTTTCACCAGCGATCGGATCTGCTCATCGACCGGCTTCAGGAGTCCTCCAACTGATATTCCGGGCCCTGCAAGCAGCGCGATCGCTTTGGATGCCGCCTTCAGCCGGGAAAACTGCTTGCGCTCCTGCTCCTCAGCCGTCGGCACCGGAGCATCGGGGGCGGTGCTGCGGCCCGTATCCTCGGTGTTGTTGAAGAAGGCGTACAGGCGGTAGTACTCCTTCTGCGTAAACGGGTCGTATTTGTGGTTATGGCACTGGCAACACGAAATTGTTGTGCCCATCCAGACCGACATGGTGGTATTGACGCGATCAACGACTGCGGCCACGCGGAACTCTTCGTCATCCGCGCCACCTTCGGTGTTGGTCATCGTGTTGCGATGGAAGCCTGTGGCCATCTTCTGTTCCGGCGTCGCGTTCGGCAGCAGATCCCCGGCCAATTGCTCGATGGTGAACTGGTCGAATGGCAGGTCGCGGTTAAAGGCGTTGATGACCCAGTCGCGGTACGGCCAGATCGTGCGTCGTTCGTCCTTTTCATAACCGTTGGTGTCCGCATAGCGGGCCATGTCCAGCCACCATCGGGCCAAGTGCTCGCCGTAGGCGGGCGATTGCAGCAATCGGTCAACGATCTTTTCATAAGCATTGGTTGATGTGTCGGCGAGAAACGCATCTACTTCGGCGATCGTCGGCGGCAGGCCGGTCAGATCGAGCGTGACACGCCGGATCAGCGTCGTCTTCTCCGCTTCAGGCGATTGCTTCAGCCCGGTTGCCTCGGCCCTGGCGACGATGAAGGCATCGATCCAATTGTTGATTCGCGCGTTGCCCACCGGAGGACTGGGCGAACGTTGCGGCTTCACGTAGGCCCAATGCTCTTCGTACTTCGCTCCCTCGTCGATCCATCGTTTCAGCTTCGCGATCTGGGCGGGCTTGAGCCTTTCGCCTTTGGGCGGCATGCGGTCGTCACCCTCAGCCGTCACGCGCTTGAGCAATTCGCTCATGGCCGGCTGACCGGGAACGATAGCCGACTTCGTGGCTGACTCGAACGACTGCAGATCGAGCCCGCCCTTCTTAAGGTCCGGCCCATGGCATTTGAAGCAGGTTCCCGACACGATGGGCCGGATATCTCGCTGGTAGCTGACCGGCTCGGCCGCCAATATCGTGGCAGCAGAGAACAACAGCAGGAATGACAATCGCATGAAGTTAGTACGCTCCACGTAGGAACTGGGCAGGCTATTGTGTAATTATAGTGGAGTTGCCTGCCCCAACGGGAGTACGGAATGCGCGAGAAACATGAAACGCTGGATATCGTCGCGGTCGCCCCTCATCCGGATGATCTCGAGATCACCTGCGGCGGAACGCTGGCCAAGCTGGTGAAGCAAGGCTACCGCGTCGGCATCATTGACCTGACCAGCGGCGAACCGACACCTCGCGGCTCAGAGGAAATCCGCCGGAAAGAGGCCGAGGCGGCGCGGCAGGCGCTCGGCGTGCATGTCCGGCTCAACCTCGACCTGCCCAACCGTGTGCTGATGGATTCACCCGAATGCCGCTACCGCTTGGGGACCGCTTTCCGCCGGTTGCAGCCGCGTGTCGTGATTACAGTGGCCGGCCGAACGCCAGCGGCATCACCCGATCATCATCAGGGGCATCTGCTCGCGGAAGCGTCGCGGTTCTACTCGCAACTGACAAAATGGGACGATCGGTTCGAAGACACCGCACCGTACCGGGTGCCGAACCTGGTGTACGCGCCGTTTCCATTTGATGCGGAGCAGAGAAACTGGCACAGCACTTTCATCATCGACATCAGTGATACGATCGAGCAGAAACTGGCGTCGATTCGCTGTTACGCGTCTCAGTTCGACGATGCCCGGTTCGAGAAAGTGCGGCACTTCATCAGCGGGGCGGGTGCGTACATGGGCTCGCGCTGCGGGTTCAACTACGGCGAACAGTTCGCCCTGCCGCATCCTGTCGGGGCTGGCGACCTGATGACGCTAGTACAGGGCGGCAAAGGCAGCCCCGCCCCCGTGCAGTTGCCGGGACGAGACCATCTGCCGATGGGCTAGACGTCGTCATTTTGCTTGACCCATCTTGACGGGCGTTGGCGATTGCCCCGCCGCAGCCAGAGCACTGCACCCAAAACGAGTAGAGTGGCACCGACCCACGTCGCCATACGCAGCGATTGGTGCCAGCCGACCAGCAGGAGCAATGCTCCTGCCGCAATGAGCCAAGCGGCCAGGTACTCGGTCAGGCTGCGGAGGCGCACCAGGACTCCGATCACTTCATGTTCAGGTTCTTCACCAGGAACGCATACTCGTCCGCCAGTTCTTCGATCATTTTGCTGGTGGGCTTGCCTGCGCCGTGACCGGCGCGCGTCTCGATGCGCGCAAGGATCGGCGGGCCGTCCTTCGCCTGGCAGGCCTGCAGCATCGCGGCGAACTTGAAGCTGTGCCCGGGGACGACGCGGTCATCGGTGTCCGCCGTGATGACCATCGTTGCCGGATAGCGGATGCCCGGCTTGATGTTGTGGTACGGAGAGTACGATCGCAGCACTTTGAACTCATCCGCATTGTCAGCCGAGCCGTAATCGTCAACCCAGAAACGACCGGCAGTGAACTGGTGGAACCGCAGCATATCCATGACACCGACATGAGGAAGGCAGGCCCCGAACAGGTCGGGCCGTTGCGTCATGACAGCACCGACGAGCAGGCCGCCGTTGCTGCCGCCCTTGATCGCCAGCTTCGGCGTGTTGGTGTATTTCTCGTTGATCAAGTACTCGGCAGCACCGATGAAGTCATCGAAGACGTTCTGCTTACTCAGCTTGGTGCCGGCCTTGTGCCAGGTCTTGCCGTACTCGCCGCCGCCGCGAAGATTGGTGACCGCGTAGATGCCGCCCATCTCCAACCAGGCGGCAATCGAAATCGAAAAGCTCGGCGTCAGTGAGATGTTGAACCCGCCGTAGCCGTACAGGATCGTCGGGTTCTGCCCATCCAGCTTAATGCCCTTCTTATGCGTGATGAACATCGGCACCTTCGTGCCGTCCTTGCTGGTGAAGAAAACCTGCTTCACCTCATAGTCATCCGGATTGATCTTTACCTTCGCCTGCCGAAGGATCGTGCTTTTGCCGGTCAGCATGTCGTAGCGGAAGATCGTGGCCGGGCGGTTGTAGCTGGAGAAAAGGTAGAACGTCTCGGTGTCGGTGCGCTTGCCGCTGAAGCCCGTCGCGGTACCGATTCCGGGGAACTCGACTTCGCGGATGAACTCCCCCTCGGTCGAATACAGTTTCACTTGCGTACGCGCATCTTTCAGGTAGCTCAGCACAAACATGTTGCCGACGATGCGGACGCCATCCAGCTTCTCTTTCGCCTCGGGGATGATCTCTTTCCAGTTGGCCGGTTCCGGTTTGCGGATGTCGATGGCGATGACCTTGCCGTTCGGCGCCTTCAGGTCAGTGCGGAAGAAGAAGATCGGGCCGTCGTTGTCGATGAAGCTGTAGTCGTTCTCGAACGTGTCGATCACATCGATCACCATGCCGTACGGTTCATTGAGATCGCGGTACGTGATGCGGTTGCGGTCGTCGGTGCCTTTCCATGTCGAGATGACGAGGTAGCGACCGTCGTCGGTAACTGTTGAGCCGAAGCCCCATTCAGGCTGATCGGGCCGACGGTAGACCAGCACGTCATCCG
>JBBQII010000082.1:0-9743 GCA_038324795.1 Gemmatales bacterium | reverse complement strand
TTCGCCAGAAGGCGGGCGTGACTCCCCCGCGTTCTGGCGAACGCGGCTACTTCCTTCGGGCAGCTTGTGGAAGGCCCGGCCGAAGGCAGCCAGCACCCGGCGGGCGTGGTCGAGGTCGAACAGATCGACCGCAGCCGAGTTCTGCGCTTCCACCAGGCGCACTTCCAGTTCGCGCATGAAGCGGGTGGCGGCCATCCAGAAGTCATCGCGCACCATCACGATGGTCTGCACGTGGCCGCCGTCGCACTGCCGCAGGGCTTGCACCAGTTCGGTGTTCTGTTCTTCCTTCTTCGCGTGCAGCCATTGCTCGAACTGGTCGAGGATGATCAGCACTTTCTTACCGGCGGGACTCCCGGCGCTCACGCGACCGGGCTCGACGCGGCGGATGGCTGCCAGCGTCTCCTTCAATGAAAGATTTGCCGGAAGAGCCGGGCAGCGTTTGCGCAGCCCGTTGAGCAGGCGCGCTTCAGTCTCGTCGGCGGTGGCTTCGACGTAGACGGCAATGACGTTGGCCGAAAGCCGAGGCAGCAAGCCGGCTTTGACCAGCGATGATTTGCCGCAGCCCGAAGGCCCGTAGATCAGGCCGACGTTGAACGTGTTGTCGGCATCGGTTTCCTCGATGCGTGTCTTCCAGAAGCGGATGCTGTCGGGCAGGCCGTCGCGGTCGCGCGGGCCGGGCAATAGTTCCAGGAAGAAGTCGGCATCGTGGGCATCGAACGAACGCAGCCCCTTGGGGACGATGCGGATCGGCTGGCTGTCGGAAGCGGGCGTGGTGGCGAACACCGGTGTCGGCGGTGCCTCGGGTTTGATGTCGGGCAGGCGCGGCAGGTCGCGGCCGAAGGCGGTGCGATAGACCTCGTAGGTTTTGTCGTGCCTATCGCGAATGATCTCTTTGGGCCCGAACTGCCGCTGCATTTCCGGAAGGAGGTCATCAAAGGTCATCGAATCGATGACCAGATCGCCTCCCGTGGACGCCGATTGCAGGCGCGAGCCGGTGTTGACCACATGGCCCACGGGTTTGCCGTCATCCCAGGCCACATCGCCGGTGACGGCACCCGCGCGGAACCAGTGCTCGGCAATCTCGTCCGTCACGGTCGAATTATGCGCCGTGGTGATCTTGTGCAGTCCATTCGCGAAACGAAAGACATCAACCGCTTGCCGGAAATGGAAGAAGAAGCCATCGCCGGCCGTGTCGATCAGTTGATAGTCGTCCGGCTTGATCTCTCTTTCCAATTGACGAAACGTGTCGTTGATGTACTGAGCGACCTTGCGTTTCATTTCCGCCGCCGCCTGATGGCCAGCCGTCTTCTCCAGAATGCGGACTCGTTCCGTGAACCCCTTGAAATCGACAAACAGAAAGGTGCCACGAATGACACTGGCGCGCTGGTTGGTCGGACCGGTTTTTGCCGCGAGGCTGCCCTTGGCGATCAGCGGCGCGATGGTAGATGCCGATTGGGAGTGACTGTCGCGATCTTTCGCATCGAGAAAATGCCGCAAGTCATCGGCCATGTCGATCGCAGCGGAGTAGCGATCCGAAGCGCGTTTGGAGAGAGCCTTCAGACAAATGCGATCGAGTTCCCTGGGGATACGGTCGTCGATCTGCCGGGGTGGCCGCACTTCGAGATTGGCAATCTGGTCCAGAAGGTCGGTCTGCGAATCGCCCGTGAAGGGCCGACGGCCGACCAACAGTTCGTAGAGGACGACGCCCAAACTAAAAATGTCGCTGCGGCCATCGACGCGATGTCCCTCGCCGCGGGCCTGTTCGGGGCTCATGTAGGCGGGCGTTCCCGCGTAGCCTGGCCCCTTGCCAAAATCCTGCTCCCGCAACGCCAAGCCAAAGTCCCCGACGAACGGCTTGCCGATCTTGTCGAGCAGGATGTTGCCCGGCTTGATGTCCCGGTGCACCAGCCCCTGTTTGTGCGCGTGGTGTAATGCTTCGGCGACGGTCGCAACCAGATCCACGGCTTCGTGAATCGAGAGGCGGGATTGCTTGAGCCTGGCGGCAAGGTCGGCGCCGTCGATGTACTTCGAGACCACGAAGTAGGGAAACTGTTCCGTGCTGCCGATATCGAACACGGGAACGATGTGCGGATGATCGAGCTTGGCGACGGTGCGGGCTTCCGTCAGATAGACTTCGGCAGCCGTGGCATGAGCCACCAGTCGGGCGTGAGCGACCTTAATGGCGACCAACCGCTGCAACTGTTCATCGTGGGCCAGATAGACGAGGCCGAAGCCGCCTTTGCCCAGAACCCGCTCGACCCGGTAACGGCCGATGTTTGCAGGCAGTTCGTATTCGGCACCCTGTTCGACGTGGGCACCCGTGGCGGCCGAATCTTCAACGAGTATGTTCTGAGGGGCGTTCATTACTCGAGAGGCCTTTCCAATGTCTTTTATTGATCATGGGAATCATATTTGATTGTTGCTCATGTTGCCAAGACGATCTTGGATGCAAAGAGAGAACATTCAACATTTCATCCACCGATCAGAATTCTGACGGAACGAACCGTGCGTTCCGTGCGGAGTCGGCGGCCCCCGTCTTAACCGCGTCCTGGTAAACGCGGCTACCCGGTTGTTGACAGATGACACCTCGCCGCGCTATCCCCTTCCCAACATCTTGCGCGGAGATCAAGCGCGCAGCCTCGGGCACCATATTTCCTCGGCAGCTTCGACAGGCCTGCCTGCGCTGTTACGTCCACACCAACGGTTCACGCGGGATGCTGTCCCAGCGGAACAGGGGCAGCAACTCGTTGGCGCTGATTGCTTCCGGGTATTCGATCCAGCCGCATGAATGCGCCAGGTGGCCGATCAACTGTTTGGCGGGCATTCCTTCGTTTCGCAGGGTGCTGAGGCGGGTGTCGCCATGACGTTTCGCGAGGCGTCGGCGATCCGGGCCGACGACAAGCGGAACATGCGCGAAGCGTGGCGGTGGCCAACCCATCGCCTGGTAGAGCAGCAGTTGTCGTGGCGTCGAGGGGACGAGATCATCGCCACGGACGACATCGGTGATGCCCATCAGGGCATCGTCAACGACGACGGCCCACTGGTAGGCAGGGGTGCGGGATGCCTTCCAGACGACGAAGTCCCCGCCATCCTTGAGCAGATCGGTCGCGATTGGGCCCCGGAACAAGTCATCGAACGCAGGTGAAGCGGTAACACGGAAGCGCCAGCAGTAGGGGCGATCGAGCGTGGCGGCGTCCGCAACCCGGCTGCGGGCGCATGTTCCCGGATAGGCGGGGCCTTCGTGCTCCGCGTGCGGGGCACTGGCGGCCGCGGCAATGTCGGAGCGTGTGCAGGTGCACGGGTAAACCATCTCACGATGTTTGAGCGATTCGAACTGTTGTTCATACTCGCTCAGCCGGTCGGTCTGCCGAATGGGGCCGGCATCCCAATCGAGGCCCAGCCAGGCCAGGTCTTCGATGATGCCCGCTTCGGCTTCCGGCTTCACCCGGGGCGAATCGATGTCTTCGATCCGCAGGGTAATCCGGGCACCTTGCGACCGGGCCGCCAGCCAGGCGATCAGGTACGTGCGGGCGTTGCCGACATGTTGCGCCCCGGTGGGCGACGGCGCGAGTCGATGATGATTCATCGCTGGCCGCCCGGTTTCCAGAGAATGTCCGCACGGCCGTCATCGTTGGCGATACGGGCCAGCACGAACAGCAGGTCCGACAGCCGGTTCAGATAAATGAATGCCTGCGGGTTGATCTGTTCCACCGCCATCAGTGTCACGACCTTCCGTTCCGCCCGTCGGCAGACGGTGCGCGCGATGTGCAGTCCCGCTGATGCGGGAGTTCCCCCCGGAAGAATGAAACTGTTGAGAGGTTGCAGTCGTTCGTTGAGCCGATCAATCGCCTGTTCCAGTTGAGTCACCTGTGCTTCGGTGATGCGCAGGGCAGTGCCGGGTTTCTCATCGGGAACGAGCGGCACACACAGGTCGGCACCGACATCGAACAGGTCGTTCTGAATGCCACGCAGCAGGTCCGGTTCAGGGAGACCGGGTGCGAGCAGGGCCTGCCCGAGGACGGCGTTGAGTTCATCGACTTCGCCATAGCCGGCCACGCGCGGGTGATCCTTGGCCACGCGCGTGCCGTCGCCCAGGCCTGTTTGACCCTGATCGCCCGATTTGGTGTAGATGCGCGAAAGATAGACCATGCTGATTTCCAGTGAGACAAACGCCTGTGACTACGCTTATGATAGCCGGCAACTCACTCCCGGAGGATGGCCATATGCGACGCATCATCGTGACGTTCAGTCTGCTTCTGGTCGGCACTGTCCCGGCAGCGGAGAAATCGCTGTTCGACGGCAAGTCGTTCGACGGCTGGGAAGGCGATACCGGAAAGACGTGGAAGATCGAAGACGGCATGATCACGGCCGGGTCGCTCGATGTGCTGGTACCCCGCAACGAGTTCCTGTGCACGAAGAAGGCCTACGAGAACTTTGAACTGAAGGTGAAGTTCAAACTCGTCGGCGACGAAGTGAAGGCCAACGCGGGGATCCAGTTCCGGACGAAGCGCATCCCCAACCATCATGAAGTGTCCGGCTATCAGGCCGACGTGGGGCAGGACTATTGGGGTGCGCTCTACGACGAATCACGCCGAAAGAAAGTGCTGGTGAAGCCGGAGAAAGAAGTCGTCAGCAAGATCATCAAGCCGGGCGACTGGAACGAATACGTGATCCGCTGCGAAGGGCCGCGAGTACGCCTGTGGCTCAACGGCACGCAGACCGTCGATTACACCGAGAAGGAAGAGGGTATCGACCGCAGTGGGATCATCGCCCTGCAGATCCACGGCGGTGCGAAGGCGCGGGTTTACTACAAGGACGTGCGGATTGAAGAATTGCCGTAGCCATCGGCTACGTGCTCGAAATTCGTTGCCCGTAGGCCCGGTGCAGGTTTTCGTCGGTGAATACTTCGCTCACCGGGCCACTGGCGATCTTGCGTACGTTCAGGATCGTTACCCAGTCGAAGTAGTCGCGAACCGTGGACAGGTCGTGATGGACGACCAGCACCGTGCGCAACTGATTTCGCAGTTCCTGCAGCAGCGTGACGATGGCGCGTTCGGTAGTCGCATCGACACCCTGAAATGGCTCATCCATGAAGTAGACTTGGGCGTCCTGCACGAGCGCCCGGGCGAGGAAGACGCGCTGTTGCTGCCCGCCTGAGAGTTGGCTGATCTGCCGATCGGCGAAGTCGATCATCCCCACTTTTTCCAGCGATTCCCGGGCCGCGGTCACTTCACGCTGCCCCGGTCGGCGAAACCAGCCGAGTTGACCGTAGGTCCCCATCAGCACGACATCAAGGACGGTCGTGGGAAAGTCCCAGTCGACCGAGCCACGCTGCGGTACATAGCCGACCTGCCGACGCTGTCGTCCGTAAGGCTGACCGAGGATGCGCACCTGCCCGGCCACGGGACGGATCAGACCGAGGATCGTCTTGATCAGCGTGGTTTTGCCCGCGCCGTTAGGGCCGACGATCGCCATCAGCACGCCCGGAGGAACGTCGAGATCGACGTCCCAGAGAACAGGTGATTCGCGATAAGCAACGGTGAGGTCGTTGACCTGCACCGCCGTGGTAGTTTTCATTGCGAGCATACGAGACTATGGAGCGAGTGCGTTGACGACGGTACGGATATTGTGGCGGACCATGCCGACATAGGTGCCGCCCTCGGTGCCGGGATCACCCAGGGCATCGGAATACAATCGGGCATCGGAGAGTTTGACGCGGTGATTCGGGTACTGGCTGTTGACCGCTTCCAGCACGGCAATTATCCCTTCATCAGGAACGGACGTTTCGCCGAAGATCACGGGGATCTGCCGGCTGCCGATGAGTTTGGCGAGTTCCTGAACGGACTGGGTGCCCGTCTGTGTCGCCGTGCTCGTTCCCTGCAGTCCTTTCACTTCAAAGCCGTACGCGCGGCCGAAGTAACCGAATGCATCGTGCGCGGTGATGATCACGCGTTTGTCGGCAGGAATCTTCAGGGCCAGTTCGCGGACTTCGGCATCAAGAGCTTTCAGTTTGTCGAGATACTTTGTTGCGTTCGCACCGAAGGTGTCGGTATGGGCCGGGTCGAGTTCGATCAGGGCATCCCGTACTTTCTCAACGGCTTTTGACCATAGCATCACGTCGAACCAGATATGCGGGTCGTGGGTGCCTTCAAACCCGGGTTCCGGCCGGCGAAGTAGCTCGGTTGGGATCGCATTGCCGACGGCAACAGTCCGCACTTTCTTGGCTCGCTCCTCAAAGATCTCCCCCATCTTCGCTTCCAGCTCAAGGCCATTGTAGAGGATGAGGTCGGCCTTCGCGAGCTTCGCATTGTCGCTGTAGGCCGGGTAATACTTATGAGGGTCGCCACCGGGACCGAGCAGGCACTCAAGCTCGATATGGTCACCCGCAATCTCTCGGGCGGCATCTGCAATCATGCCGGTGGTCGCGACCACGCGGGCCTTGCGGTTTGACAGGTCCGGGCGGGAGATACCGCTGTCGTTTCGCTGGCAACCGGCGACAATCGACATAAGCCCTAAAATCGTAAATACTCGAAGCCGTTCCATGGTCCGTCTCTGGTAGGTTTGCCTAATCCTGTATTTAGTCTACACGAAAAGGAACGGTTGAGGAAACCATTCGCAGCAAATGTTCGGAACGACATTCGACTCATCAGTCAGGAACTGGACTCGACGCTTGACACGTTTTCACAATGGGATGTAGACTGATTGGGTGGATGAATCCGTGTTCATCCCCTGACAGAGCCCAGCCATCCAACGAGCAGTGGCACTCGCAAATCCGAATCGATTGAAAAGAGATCCCAGGCGTGAAGGCCATCATCAGCGATATTCACAGTAACTTGGAAGCCCTGCAGGCCGTGATGGCCGACATCCAGAAGCAGGGAATTTCCGAGATTTACTGCCTGGGAGACGTAATCGGTTACGGGCCGAACCCTCGGGAATGCATCGACCTCGTCATGAGTTGCCAGATGGTGCTTCTGGGCAACCACGATCAGGGCGCGCTGTTCGATCCGGACGGGTTCAACCGCGCCGCCGAGATGGCGATCATGTGGACCCGCCAGCAGTTGGAACTGCCAAGCGAGTCACGCGCGGTCCAGACGAAGCGCTGGGAATTTCTCGCGGAGCGGCCGCGTTCGCATCGCGAGCCGGGCTACCTGTTCGTGCACGGCTCAGCCCGCAACCCGCTGAACGAATACGTGTTTCCGGAAGACATCTACAACCAGCGCAAGATGGAACGGATTTTCACGCTGGTGGAACGCTACTGCTTCCAGGGCCATACGCACGTGCCGGGTGTCTTCACGGAGGAACTGCAGTTCCATACCCCCGACGACGTCAACGGTGCCTACAAGCTGGACGGCCGCAAGACGCTGTGCAACGTCGGCTCGGTCGGTCAACCGCGCGACCTCGATCCCCGGGCCTGCTACATCACGCTGGATGACGACGACACTATCCGCTTCCGCCGGGTGGAGTATGACGTCGACACGACGGTGAAGAAGATCTATGCGATCCCGGAGTTGGAGAACTTCCTGGGCGACCGGTTGCGCGAGGGTCGGTAGCGTGAACGTGCATCCCGTTGGGATGCACGCTAAACGTGCTCACTTATCCAGTTTCCCGGCGGCACGCACTCCTTTGCCGACTTTCATGCCGTCGCCTAACTCGTCGCACATGGCATCCGCGAGTTTCGTCAGTTGTTCGACGACTTCCGAATGCTTGTCGATGACATTCACCTTTTCCCCGATGTCGGCTTCGAGATCGAACAAAGACTTCTCCAACTTAGCCGTGCCGCCGCTGCCCGGTTTGCCCTCGGCGGGTGGTTTGCCGGTGACGATGCGGTACTCGTGCGGGAAATGCAGCTTCCACTTGCCCGAGCGCACGGCTTCGAGGTTCTTGCCCCAGTAGAAGTAGTACGCCGCCTGTGGCGACGCTGCGTCGGGTTTGTTCAACAGCAGCGCACTGATGTCTTTTCCATCGATCGTGAACTTCGGCAACGCCGCGCCTGCCAGATGGGCGAGTGTGGGCAGCAGGTCGATCGTCATGGCAGGCTGCTTGCAAACGCTTCCGGCGGGAATGATGCCTTTCCATTGAGCCACGAAAGGCACACGCACCCCGCCTTCAAAACTCGTTCCCTTGCCTTCACGCAACGGGCCCGATGTCCCACTGTGCGACCCGTACGGCAGCCATGGGCCATTGTCCGATGTAAAGATGATCAGCGTGTTCTCTTCCAGCCCGTGCTTCTTCAGCGTGGCCAGGATCTCACCCATCGACCAGTCGATCTCCTCGATCACATCGCCGTAGAGGCCACCGGCCGATTTTCCTTTGAACTTCTCCGTCACGTGCAAGGGCACGTGCGGCATGCTGTGTGGCACATAGACGAAGAAAGACTTGTCCTTGTTGGCGTCGATGAACTTGATCGCCCGTTCCGTGTACCAGGTGGTCAGTTTCGTCTGGTCCGGGTTCTTTTCGATCACCTTGTCACCGGCAATCAACGGCAGGTCGGGGAACTTGGCCGTGGGATGCTGTGGCCACATATCGTTCGAGTAGGGCAGGCCAAAGTAGTCGTCGAAGCCGTGCCGGGTCGGGAGAAACCGCGGATGATGGCCCAGATGCCACTTGCCGTAGATTGCCGTGGCATAACCTTTCTGCTTCAACATCTCCGCGATCGTCGTCTCGTCATCGTTGATGCCGTGATTGGCCGAGTGATTCAACGCGCCGAGGATGCCGACGCGATTCGGATAGCACCCGGTCAACAACGCTGTTCGCGATGCGGAACATACCGCCTGCGCTACGTAGAAGTCGGTGAAGCGGATGCCGTCTTTCGCCAGGCTGTCGATGTGCGGAGTGCGGTGGGTCTTGCTGCCGTAGCAGCCGAGATCGCCGTAGCCAAGATCATCGGCATACATCAGCACGACATTCGGTGGCCGATCGGCCGCGCTGACGACAGTTGAAGCAAACAGCAGGAAGAACGCGCACAAGAGAGTTTTCATGGTCGGATTCCGTTCGATGCGGTTCGTTGAGCATATATGATAACTTGGGCGTCGGGCGATCACCTTGACTTTTCGCCTCCCAACTAAAAAATATCTGAGCACGGCAGAGACGATGTCGGCGTGCATTTCTTCGCTCGGCGTGGTCTCGGGAGTCACAATGAAGAAGGCGCTGATCACGGGTGTGACCGGGCAGGACGGCAGTTATCTGGCCGAGTTGCTGCTGTCAAAGGGTTATGAAGTCCACGGCGTCGTTCGCCGATCGAGCACCGAGAATTTCGAACGAATCTCGCACATTACCCACCAGGTGACCCTGCATCAGGCTGACTTGCTCGATCAATCGTCGTTGACGGAAGTGGTCGCGGCGGTCCGGCCGGTCGAAGTCTACAACCTCGCTGCGCAGAGTTTCGTGCCGACCAGTTGGAAGCAACCGGTGCTGACGACCGAGTATACCGCCACGGGCGTCACGCGCGTTCTCGAAGCAATTCGACAGGTTGACCCGAAGGGCATCCGCTTCTATCAGGCATCGAGCAGCGAGATGTTCGGCAAGGTGCAGGATGTTCCGCAGACTGAACGTACTTCCTTCTATCCGCGCAGTCCTTACGGTGTGGCCAAGGTTTATGGCCACTGGATTACGGTCAACTACCGCGAAAGCTACGGCATGTACGCGGTCAGCGGCATCCTGTTCAACCACGAGAGCGAACGCCGGGGCAAAGAGTTTGTGACCCGCAAGGTCACTGATGGCGTGGCCCGCATCAAGCTGGGCCT
>JBBQII010000081.1:0-9751 GCA_038324795.1 Gemmatales bacterium | reverse complement strand
AAGCCGCTGCCATACAGCGAGATCCAGAGCACCGTAATGCCGATCAATGTGCTGTTGGCCAAGGCCCCGATGGTGACGCCCCAGGCGACAATTGCGGCCAGTACTACACCGACCGAGGCAATCGCCGCGAGACTTCCCGTGAACGTCAGGTCTTCCGACAGCAGGAAATAGCTGCCCAGCAGGATCACACCGGCGATCAACAGGAATGTCAGCAACACAATGATCGTGCGGGCATGCCACTTGGCCATGAAGTACTGGTAACGGCTGATACCGCGACTGAGGACGGCGTCTGCCAGCGTCGCACGCTCGGAGGCGATGCCGCTGACCGTCAGCACGACGATCAATGCCATGCTGCCCAGAACGATCGCGCGAAGCACGTCGCTGGTATGCTGCGAGGCCGATTGAATCATCCCCGCTTCGCGAAGCACGCCGAAGCGGTAAAGAAGGTACCCGACCGCGGCGAGAATGCTGATGATGACCCAGAGCAGGTAGACCCAACTGCGCATCGTCTGCCGCATGTCGGTCTGCAGCACGGCCCAGTACGGCAACAACCGCCGGACACGCGAGGGCGAAGCAATTGCAGGGGCGGCGGTTTCCATGTTGAACTCCTTGCAGGGCGACGCGGCAAGCCGCGGGTCAGGCCGCTTCAGCCGGCTTATACAGGCGCGTGAAGCCGCGCGATTCTTCCTTTTCGACCAGGTCGAGATACGCCTGCTCGGTCTGCAACCCGACACTGCGAATGCTCAGCACCGTCAGCTTGTTCTCGCACAGGACCGACATCACATGAGCGATGACACCGCTGTTGAGAGCTTCTTCACTCAACAGCAGTTCCAATCGCCGCTGCCGCAGCACGGCCTGTTTGACGTCGCCGGCGGTGCGCAATTGCGTGACCGCCTTGCTGATCGCCTTCTGGTCGCCTTCCAAGTCGATCTCGTAATGGTTTTTGCGAATCCGGCCCTTCAGGTCCTGCAGTGATCCCTGGAAAATCAGTTGCCCCTGACTCAGCACGGCGGCGTGGTTGCACACTTCATCAACGTCGCTGAGATTGTGGCTGGACAGAATCAGTGTTTTGCGGGCGGCCAAACGCTTGATCAGTTCCAGCATCGATCGCCGGGCTTCGACATCAAGACCGTGCGTCGGTTCATCCCAGATCAGCAGGTCGGGTTCGTTGATGAGGCTGACAGCCACCGCCAGACGGGCGGTCATGCCGAGCGAAAAGTTGGAAACATCGTCGCCTGAGCTCTGCAGCAGATCGACAGCGCGAATCAGCGATGCGAGACGAGGCTTTCGATCGCCGGACGGGATGCCGAACAGGCGGGCCATGTAGTCGAGATACGTGATCGGCGTCATCCCCTTGGGAAACTGGGGATTTGTGGGAATGTAGCCGATGCGGCGGCGGAGGTACGCGGCATTGGGGGTCATCGGTCGACCGAAAACGTTGGCGACCCCCGCCGAAGGACGATGCAGGCCCAGAATCAGGCGCAGGAACGTGGTCTTGCCCGCTCCGTTCGGGCCCAGCAGTCCGAGGACGCAACCGGGCTCGATCGACAGCGAGACATCGTTCAAGGCAATTTGGCGATTCTGGTAGATCTTCGTCAAATGCGAAGTGTCGACCACCAGTTCGCCGGCAATCTCTTTCACGGCCGTATCTCCGCGACTCCACACTAGAATGGGATCGGGATATACGCGCTACCGTCCTGCGCGTCTATCGCAGTTTCCCGCGGTGCAAACAGGCACCAGAAGCGAAGCCACCAAATTTGGGTCAACTTCAGCTGCCGGCTTATACCTTTACGCTGAAACCTGAATTGCACTGGCTTTCCATCACGCGAGACCGTATATTGCCAATTCGGATGGGAGTGTCCCCATCCGGGACGAAACACGATTGCTTCCCTGAATTGATGAGTTTTGGCGAGCCTGCTCTGAGTTTTCCCTCTCTGCGACCTCTTCCAAGATAATCACTTCGGCGTTGCTCTCGATCCGCTGGCCGAATGCATCGATTGATGCCCTGACCCGCTCTTCGTTCACTGTTGACTGTTGATGATGCCCGTCGGTCCGGTGCGATCGGCGGGCAGTACGCTTGCAGCGGCCGGGCATCGGCCGCAAAGGATCAATGACGATGAATCTGTATGTGGGAAATCTGCCGTTCTCGACGACGACGGCAGACCTCGAAAAGCTGTTCTCCGAGTACGGCACGGTTTCGCGCGCTCAGGTGACCACCGACCGTGAGACGGGCCGTTCGCGCGGCTTCGGCTTCGTCGAGATGAGCACCGGTGGCGACCAGGCCGTGCAGGCACTGAACGGCAGCCAGTTTCAGGGCCGGGCGCTGACCGTGAACGAAGCGCGTCCGCGTGAAGCGCGTCCGTCGGGTGGCGGCGGTGGCGGTGGCGGCGGCGGCGGTGGTGGCGGCAGCCGTGGCGGGTACGGTGGCGGTGGCGGCGGCGGCGGTGGTGGCGGCCGTGGCGGCCGGTACTAAGCATTGATTTGATGCAGTGAGCAGTAAGGGCCGGGAACGCGGACGACGTCGAAACGTCGTTCATGTTCGCGGCCCTTCGCGTTTGCCATCAGGCAGTCGCCGGGAATTGATCTCCGCATGCGTTTTCAATCTGATCTCGTTCACGTGCAGCAGCGAAACGAATCGGACGCTATCCGTGTCCGGATAGACCAAGATGATTCTCGTTTTCATGACGATCGCATTTTCAGGATGCTTCACGACATGGAAACCGCCATTCGACAAGAAAATACGGAATGGCACGAATAGCGGTCCTTCAACAGTGATCGCATGAAGTCCGGATTCATGAAGGCTGCACTCCGGAAAAGAGGGGTCGCCAAACACACGTTCATGATACAACATCCGCTACTGACAAGTCACGCGGAGAGCGGCTGCACATGATCCTCACCAACGACACGATCGGCATCGGTTTCATTGGGGCTGGCGACATCGCGGTGCTGCATGCGAAGGCCGTGCAGCGATGCCGCGGGGCGAAACTTGTCGGCCTTTGGAACCGCTCGCAAGAGCGGGCGAATCAGCGGGCGAAGGAGTTCGGCTGTAAGAACTACCCGACGCCCGAGGCCCTTGTTGCCGACCCGGCCGTTCATGCCGTGTTCGTGTTGACCAACCTGGAATCGCACCTCGAGTACACGAAGCTCGCACTGAACGCCGGCAAAGCCGTCCTCGTCGAGAAGCCGGTCGGTGTCAGCGTGGCCGAGATCGAGCAGATGCGGGATCTTGCGAAGGCGAAGGACCTGCCGGTGATGCCCGGGCACAACTACATCTACGAAGCCAGCATGATGCGCACTCGCGAACTCGTCGATGAGGGCGACCTTGGCAAGATCATCTCCGCCTATGTGATGTACAACATCCACCATCCTGAAGACGTGGCCGCGCGCTACCCCGGCGTCGTCCGGCAGATTCTCACGCATCACTCGTACATCCTGCTGTATCTGCTCGGTAAGCCGAAGAAGCTGTCCGCGATGAAGGCGACCCTGCACTACAAGGAAATCAAGCAGGAAGACATCGCCATGGTGCAGATGGAAATGGAGAACGGAGCCCTCGCCCACTTCTGTGCGAGCTTCGCCGCGGATGACCATGCCGCCGACCCCTGGACTGTCATGGTCAAGGTGATCGGCACCGCCGGGTCAACGCGGTACAGCTACCGCGACCATGTCGAGATCAAGCCGGGGCTCGTCCATTCGCAGACCTACACCGCCTATCAGGGCTCGGTGATGAACGAAGTGAAGTTCTTCATCGAACAGACGCTTCGGCAGGGCGTGTCGCCGCTGTCGACACTCGACGACGCCATCACCGCCCAGAAGATGATTGAAGCCTGCGAGAAATCAATCGAAGAAGAACGGATCATTCGCCTGTAACGCGCGAGATGCATCATGTATTGCCGCTTTACAATGACGCTGTTGCTATTCGCCTCGTTCGCAAAGGCTGCGGACAAGCCGGGTCATTTGAAGACGTCCGGCAGTATCGTCCGCTTGAAAAGCTACCGTACCGTGGAACGAAAGTAACCACGACACTACCTCTCCGGAGTTCCTCATCATGTACAGCGCCATCATCGTCCCGCTTGACGGATCACCCGCGGCCGAGCATGCCCTGCCGTGGGCGCTGAGCATCGCGCATCAGGAGAACACATCGCTGCATCTGGTGCGCGTTCACCTGACCCAGGTGCCGATCATGGTCGGCACCGAAATGGCCGTGGACGTGTCGATTGATGAAGCGATCCGTCATGAAGAGTTGGCATACCTGAAACAAGTGGCCGAGCGCGTCGGCAAAGTGTCGACAGTGCCAGTCAATGCGTCGCTGCTGGATGGCAGCATTGCCGAAGCGATCCACGAACAGGCCGTGCTGGAAAAGGCCGACCTGATCGTGATGACAACGCACGGCCGCGGGGCGTTCGCCTCATTCTGGCTCGGCAGCGTGGCAGATGCCGTGGTCCGTCGTGCGGTGACGCCGACGCTACTGGTGCGGCCGGAAGGAGATCAGGCGGCGGATCTTACCGTACGGCCGTTCGTGAAGCGGCTGGTGATCCCGTTGGATGGCTCGCCGTTGGCCGAGCGAATCGTCAAACCGGCCATGAAGCTCGGCTCGGCCTGCGGCGCGGAATACGATCTGGTGATGGTGCTGGAAGCCGTGCCGAACATCGAAGCAATTGCCGCCCGGACGATCAAGATGGACGGTGGCTGGATGCCCGAAGCTACGCAGGCCAAGGCGGAAGCGTACCTCGAACATATCGCCCACAAGATGCGGGGCCACTCGGTCATCGCGCACACAAAGCTGATCCTTCACGGCGCGGCCGCGAGCACGATCCTCGACTATGCCAAGACCCACGGCAACCCGGTCATCGCCTTGGCAACCCACGGTCGTTCAGGCCTGCGCAAGCTCCTGCTCGGCAGTACCGCCGACAAGATCATCCGCGGGGCAGCAATGCCAGTGCTGATTTATCACCCGGCCGATGCGGAGTAGCAATCGCATTCTTGCTGAGCGTCAGATGAACAATCCGTACGCACGGTCCAAATGCTGCGGAGCGCCCAACCGTCCCGCAGGAGTCCGTAGTCATTTCGCAGGCAGGGGCGTTTGCAGCGACGGGTGTTGTGGCGCAAAGGTAGACGCGGGGTTAACTGCCCCTGGGCCAGTACCCGGCTCCGCGGCAAGTGAACTGGCCCATGCCCGACTCTGGCGGACGCTTGCGAATTCTTGCGAGAGGTCGTCGACAGATTCACATTCGGAATGTACCCGCTTCATACAATTCCCGCATGACTCTGCCGCTCGTTCTTTTCTTCGTGATCGCCACCGCGACCGCGTTGTCGGCGCTGGCGGTTGTCTGCACGCGCAACATCGTGCGCTCGGCCGTCTGGCTGCTGTTCACACTGATCGGCGTGTCGCTCAACTACTTCCTGCTCGGGGCGGAGTTTCTCGGGGCCGCGCAGCTGATCATCTATGTCGGCGGGACGATGGTCCTGGTCGTCTTCGGCGTCATGCTCACCGCTCAGGGCCCGTTCCTGCAACTGAAGATCAAGCACGTCGAATGGGCCGTGGCCGGTACCATTGCCGTGGGCCTGTTCGCGCTGCTGGTGTACACATCGCTGCAGTTCGGGCAGCCGTCCGAGAACAAAGAAACGGTGCAGGTGAGTACGCTCGGCATGGCGTTCATGGGTGCCGCCGAGGCGACGCCGCGAGCGGCAGTCACCGGGTATCCCGAAGGGATGACGCCACCGCCGCGGACGCGGATGGGTTATCTGCTGCCGTTCGAGATAGTTTCCGTGCATCTCCTGGTGGTGCTGATCGGCGCGGCGTACCTGGCGCGGGCAAAAAGGCGTCGGGCGACGCCGCAAGCGGCGGAGGAAACGTCGTGACCGAATTGACCCTGACGCATTTCCTGGTGCTTGGCGCGTTCCTGTTCTGTTGCGGCGTGATGTGCATCACCATCAAGCGCAACGCGATCGGCATCCTGATGGGGGTCGAACTGATCCTCAACTCCGCCAACATCAACTTCGTCGCCTTCGCGCGGTTCAGCCCGACGTTCCAGCTGGAAGGGCAGATCTTCGCGCTGATGGTGATTGTCCTTGCCGCGGGTGAGGCGGCCGTGGCGCTGGCGATCATCTTGAACTTCTACAACAATCACGCGACGGTCGATGTCGATCGCGCGGAGGATCTGAAAGGATGATTGTCTCGCTCATCGAATGGCTGTACTCGCAGGCGATGTGGTTTTCCCACACGCCCGGCAGGTACTACGTGCTGGCCACGCTGCTGCCGGTCACGGCGTTCCTTCTGCTCTTGCTGGGCGGCGGCATCCGCTCGCTGGTTCGGCCGCTGCGCCGCACCGAGCCGTCGGCCCGGTTCCTCTACTACCTGCTCGGTGGCGATCGACCGTTGCGTGCGGGAGCTTATTTCGCCACCGTGGCAATCGCGTTATCGGCACTTCTCGCGATTGTCGGGTTGATCAACTATCTGGATGAATATTCCGCTCAGCTGCAATCGCCGACACCGACCTATTACGCGCGGTGGGCGGAGAACACGACCTGGGCATCGATCGGCCCGACTGCCGGCGAACATCAGCTGCCCGCGGTGCAACTGAAGCTCGGCTACCGGATCGACCATCTCACCGCAATCCTGTTCGCGATGGTGACGGTCATCTCGACCTGCATCTTCCTCTTCTCGCTCGGCTATATGCGCGACGAGACGGAGGAAACCGTCACCGATCACGAAGTGCATCTCCCCGATCACACGCACTTGCATCGGCGGGGGCGCTACGGGCGGTTCTTCTTGTTTCTGTCGCTGTTCTGCTTCTCGATGCTCAATCTGTTGATCGCGGACAACCTGTTTCAGGTGTTCATCTCGTGGGAACTGGTCGGCGTCTGTTCCTACTTCCTGATCGGCTTCTACTACGAACGGCACTCGGCCTCGACGGCAGCCAACAAGGCGTTCATCGTCAACCGCATCGGCGATGCCGGGTTCCTGATCGGCCTGGCGATCGTCTGGAGCTACTTCGGCACCTTCAACTTTCTCGAGATTCAGGGGAAACTGCGATGTCCGGACAGCGATGCGCACCGCAAGGGAGTGCCCGTGCAACTGGCCGGAACGATCCTGCGCGGCGAGCGCATGGCTGACCAACCGCGGCTGGTGCAATTGACCTCGACAGGCAGCCTCGCCGTGCTCATTCCCGATCATTTTCACGCAGGCCCGCTGGAAAAGGGGATCATCGATTCACCCGACCCGCTGGAGCGTAACAGCCAGTTCGCGGTGATGCCGTATTGGCTGTTGATCGTCGCGGGATTGGGCATCTTCCTCGGCTGTGCCGGCAAGTCGGCCCAGGTGCCTCTACAGACATGGTTGCCCGATGCGATGGAAGGGCCGACGCCCGTCAGCGCCCTGATTCACGCGGCCACGATGGTCGCTGCCGGGGTCTATCTGGTGGGGCGTGTGTACCCGCTCTTCACGCCGGAAGTGCTTCTTGTCATCGCCTATGTCGGGGCGATCACGCTGTTCATCGCGGCCAGCATCGCGCTGGTGCAGCACGACATCAAGCGGGTGCTGGCCTACTCGACTGTCAGCCAGCTTGGCTACATGATGCTGTCGCTGGGTGTGGGCGGCTGGACGCCGGGACTGCTGCATCTGCTGACGCATGCGTTCTTCAAGGCACTGCTGTTTCTCGCGGCCGGGGCGGTCATCTTCGGGCTGCACCATCAGCAGGACCTGAGAAAAATGGGCGGCCTGAGCCGCAAGATGCCGATCACGGCATTCACCATGCTCATCGGGGTGCTGGCGATCGTCGGTACGCCGTTCTTCAGCGGCTGGTACAGCAAGGACCAGATCATCGGCCAGGCGCTCGGCTTCGGGCTGACCTACCCGGGGCATCTGCTGCTGGCCGTGCTGCCGATCGTCGGCGCGGGGCTGACCGGCTTCTACATGTTCCGCCTGTGGCTGCTGGTGTTCACCGGCACGCCGCGCGATGCCCATGCGTATGAGCATGCCCATGAATCACCCTGGGTGATGACGCTGCCGCTGTGCGTCCTCGCGATCTTCAGCCTGGGCATTGCCTGGGGCCCGCAATTCTGGAGTCCGGAAGGCAGCTATGTCGGCCAGCTGATCGAGAAGTCGGAACCGGATGCCGTGGTGCTGGGCTTCGGCAAGGTGATCCATGCCGCGCACGAGCATCATCTGCTGGCCGGGGGGCTGGCGCTGGCGGCAGCGCTGGTCGGCGTCGGCATCGCGTTGGCGGCCTATTCGCTGCGGAGGTTCGATATTGCCCGCTGGCAGGCGGCTCTGCCCGGCGTGCATCGCTTTCTCGAACGCAAATGGTACTTCGATGAACTCTACAACGTTCTGCTTGTTCGGTCGACCGTGATGCTGGCATTCGCGCTGAGCCGTTTCGACAAGCGTACGGCCGCGCCAGGCGATGCGGACGCGGCCGATCGGCGCGTTGATCCATCGTCACTGGACGGCGCGTTCAGCGCCGTCGGCCTGCTGATGCACCGGGCCGGGTTGCGACTGCGCGAAGTGCAGTCAGGCCTGTTGCGGCGCTACGTGCTGGTGTTGATCTTGACTACAGTCGTCATGTTCGCCATCCTGTCCATCCTCATTGCTTGAACGTTGATTGACACGTGCACGGTAAGCACCGAACGGGGACATGATGTTCGTCGAATACGACATGATCTTGATGTCGCTGGTCATCTTCACGCCGGCAGCATTCGGGCTGAGTATGCTGCTTTTCCCACGGGCATGGACCGAGGCGGTCCGCTGGTGGGCACTGTTCGGCTCGGCTGCCGCTCTGGTGCTGAGCATCTGCCTGTTCATCGATTACTACGCGATGATCGACTCGCGGTCCGATCGCGGGTTGCGCTCGCTGCATCACCCCGACACGCTGCTCGACGCAAGGCTCGATGAGTCGGCCCGGCGTGCCTCCGGCGAGGTGCCCGAAGCACAACTCGGGCGCGACATGGTCGTCAAGCGGCCCTGGATCTCGCGATTCGACATCTACTACTCGATCGGCGTTGACGGCATCTCAATGCCGCTCATCATGTTGACAACGGTCATCATGTTCCTGGCCGTGCTGGCGAGTTGGTCGATCGACAAGCACGTGAAGGCCTACTTCATGCTGCTGTTGATCCTGGAAACAGGCGTGATCGGCGCGTTCATGTCGCTCGATCTGTTCCTCTTCTACGTCTTCTACGAAGTGATGCTGCTGCCGATGTACTTCCTCATCGGCATGTGGGGGGGAGGCCGTCGCAAGTACGCGGCCATCAAGTTCGTCATCTACACCCTGCTGGGCAGCGTGCTGATTCTGGTCGCCTTCATCGGTCTGTACTTCACAGATGTGCGGGACTTCGTCGATCGCGGCGCGGTCGAAACACGCGCCTCGGAGCGGCTGCGCGAGAACCCGAAGCTGACTGCCGACGAAGCGGAGGAGTTTCACACCTTCGACATGGTCACCCTGCAGCGCGCGGGTCAGGCTGCCATGCTCGTGATCAACGGGCAAAGCGACCGCCTGGCGGAACGCAAGCGGGTCGAACGCCCGGGTGCGGTTGTCGGCGAGGATGCGGACGATCGCGCCCTGCAGACGGCCGACAGGCGTGTGCCGCTCCTGGGTCGCGGCCAATCGCTCACCGAAGCACAGGGCCGGCTGCGGCAGCCCTTCTTCCGGCCGGCGTATCAGTACCTGTTGTTCCTGCTGCTGTTCATCGGCTTCGCGGTCAAAGTGCCGATTCCGCCGCTGCACAGTTGGCTGCCCGATGCGCATGTCGAAGC
>JBBQII010000080.1:0-9766 GCA_038324795.1 Gemmatales bacterium | reverse complement strand
CATCGTTCGCGGTGCCGATACTTGCAACAGCACTGATCGCGGCGCAGTTGGTGCTGCGCCTGCCGCTGCCGGGGCGCAGCGACCGGATGCTGGCGATGGCGAACCGCTACGAGGCGGCGAAGCAGGTTGCCGAGTTCGCGAGGATGGAACAGATTCCGGTGATCTACGCTGCGAACTACCAGATCACCAGTCATCTGCGATTTCAGCAATTTGAAGCGAGGCAGATGCGCGGCCTGCAGCGTGACAGCAACTTCACGCTCCGCCCGGGCCCGCCGTTGGAACCGACGGTCTACATGCTGATGCACATCGACCGGATCGACAATCTGCCGAAACTGAAGGAAGACTACGGCCCACCGCAACTGGTCGTTTCCGTTCCGGAACGGGCCTCCGGGAGAACGATCGGCGAGTATGCCCTGATCCGGTACGACCGCGTCAGCGAGTGACTCAGTCGCTGTTGGCGATGTCGCCGCCAGAGCGAGTGATCAGGCTGGCATAGACGTCGATATTCATCGATGCGCGGATGAAACGGACCGAACCATCGCCGAAGACGGCATTGGCGCCGCCGTTGTGGAAGCTGTACGTTTCGTTGCTGTTGGTGCAGTTTGTGTGGCAATTCTTTGCCGTGCTTCCGGGGGCGTTCGATCCGTGCAGGACGTATTCGTTGTCACGCTCGACCCAGCCGCCACCGGTGACAGTCGACGTCTGCAGCTTGCCGTTGTTGTACACTTTCGGCCTGCCGGCACATTCCGTAACAAACAGCGTATTTGATGCGCCATCCGTGATATCAGCATGCGTGCAGAGGTAGTCGACCTGCATCGCCCCGATGTAACTGGCACGCGGCTTGATGACGTTCGACGTCGCCAGAGCGCTGCTCACGCCGTTGAGCGGCGCGTAATCGCTGGGGGCGGAGTTCGACCCGCCTTTGCGCGATGGGTCCGGTGTTGAAGGACATTGCAGCACTTTCATCACCGCCTCACGAGCCTGCTGGTTGCCACTTGAGTTCCACGAAACCGAATAGTTGTACAGTTTGACCGCGTTCTCCTGTTCGAGATACGGCAGCACGAAAACAGCCCAGCCGTGAAGGGTGTCGCTGGTGATGCCCAGTCGCGGGTTCGCCTTGGTGATCGCCCCCGGCGGGAAGAAATTCAGCGTGTTCTCGTACGTGTGCAGCGCCAGCCCAATCTGCTTCAGGTTGCTTTGACAACTTAACCTGGCCGCCGACTCGCGCACTTTCTGCACCGCGGGCAGCAGCAGGCCGATCAGAACGGCGATGATGGCGATGACCACCAGCAGTTCAATCAGCGTGAACGCACGGCGACCATTGGGAAACTTGTTCATCAAGGCATACCTCATGCAGAGGGAACGGGGTCCGTCTGCAGAACAAGGTAGGTTGCATGTGTGTGGAAACTGCGAAGGATGATTCGGAAAATGAAGTGGTTTTGATGAAGCAAGCCGGCTGGGCGTTCACCAGTGCGCGATCGGCCCGGCCGGGACGGCGATCTGACTGTCCCCGGCGTCCCATTCGCTCCACCCCGTTGGCGGGCCCTGATCGCGCAGGCGCTCGACGATGCCGTCAAATGTCGCGCGCGTATCGAGCATCACCAATACCTGCTGGATTGCCTTGCCCGCCCGCAGCGCCCGCGTGTACCAGGTCGCGTTCTTACGGAATTGCAGGCAGGCCAGGTGCTCGCCGCGCCAATCGATCATCCGGCCCAAATGGTTCACCATGAAGTCGAGTCGTTCGTCGTAGGTGCCGCGCGGGCCGGGGTCGCCGGTGTGCAGCCAGTTATCGAGCTGCCGGAAAATCCACGGGTTCGCCAATGCCCCCCGGCCGATGGCGATCGCGTCGCACCCGGTCGTCGTCAGCATCCGTTCCGCGTCGTGCACGCTGCGCACATCGCCGTTGCCGATCACCGGTATATGTTCGACAGCGTCGACGACAGCACGGATGCCCTGAAGATCGACCTGCCCGCTGAAGCCCTGCGCTCGTGTCCGCCCGTGGATAGTGACCGCCGCGACGCCGATCTCTTCAAACGCGCGGGCGAAGTGCGGGGCCGTCAAATTATCCGCATCCCAGCCGAGTCGCATCTTCACCGTCACCGGAATCTTCACAGCCTCGACCACCTGACGAACCACGGCGATGGTGAAACCAGTCGTATCGCACATCATGGCCGATCCGCCGCCGCCCTTGACGACCTTGCGGACGGGGCAGCCCATGTTGATGTCGATGAACGTCGCGCCGTACCCCTCCAGCCATTTCGCGCCTTGGGCCATTTCTTCGCCCGTGCCGTAAATCTGGGTGGAAAGCGGGCGGTCATCGGGGCAGGTGGCCATTAGTTCGCGCGTCCGGATACTTCCTTGCAGGATTGCCCGTGCGTTGAGCAGGTCGGTCGTGCACAATCCGCATGAGCCGACATCGCGGATACTCATGCGGAACGGCAAATTCGTGTAGCCTGCCAGCGGGGCCAGCGTGAACCGCGATGCAAGCTCGATCCCGCCGATCGACAGCGGCATGCGCAGTCGGTCGCGCTGGATGTCCGGCAGCAGCGTCGGGTCGCCCGATGGGGGTCGTATCAGTTGCGTCTTCACAGTTTTTCTATCTTAGAAAGACAACGCAACGTTCCCAAGCCCAGCCTTTTTACTTGACACTACTCCATGACCTGTCTACATTTGGAATCGCAGCAGGGGCGACACACATCGCCTGAAGATCAAGCCTCGAGGGGAAAGCTCCCGTGACCAAGAAAGACATCGTCCGCATCATTTCCGAGCGAGCCAACCTGACTCAACTGAAGACCAAAGAGATTGTCCAATGGACCTTCGATGAGATTATCCAGACCCTGATTCGCGAAGGCCGGATCGAGTTGCGCAACTTCGGCGTCTTCGAAGTGAAAACGCGCAAGGCCCGCCGGGCACGCAATCCGCGGACGAATCAGCCTGTCGAAGTCGACGCCAAGAACGTCGTGACTTTCCAGCCGGGCAAGGAGATGGAAGAACGTGTCCGCGTGATGCCGCGAACGTACGCGCCGAAGCGCAAGACGCGAGCCAAACCGACCCGTTCCGGCTATCGCGCCCCGGCCCCCAAGCCGGAGGAAGAGCTAGTGGGAGCCAACGCGTAAATCTTGTTAGCCGCGACGCTGAGTGTTTCCGCAGCGGAGCGCTGTGCCACGCGAAGCGCGCTCCCCTCCGCGAAGCCTCCGGGTCGCGGCTGACAAATCAATCAACGACCCAAGTCCGCGAGTTTCGCGGGCTCGTTCAGTTTACCGGGTCGCTGTGTGGGGGGAATCGACAGAACTGTTCAAGTCACCCGACGATTGTGCCGATTCTTCCGGATAGCCGACCCATGAAAGCGGGTCGACAGACGCGTTCGCTGTGGCGGGAGATCGTGATGAAGCGGAAACTCATTCTGGCGGTTCTGGCACTTGGCGCGTGCTTGCCCAGCAGCGGTTGCCTGTTCCTGAACGCTTATGACAGCGACCCGAATACGCGCATGAAACAACTGCTCAACCAGTCGGAAGACTTGCGGCAGATTCGCGACGAAAAGAGCCGCTTCTGGTTCACCAACCAGCCGTCGACCCTCACGTACGACCGCCTCAGCGGTGCCATCGGGCCGTGACTTAACGTGCGTTCACGTACAAGTTTAGCGTGCATCCCGACGGGATGCACGTCGGTTACTTCAGAATCGTTTTGAGCAGATTGTTGATTTCCTCGTTGTCGCGTGCATGCTGATCCAGCACCTCGATTACCGCATCGCGCACCGTCTCCGGCAGTTGTTTCGCGCGGTAGCGTTCGCCCAGTTTCTTCGCCCACTCCGGCGATTTGCCCAGCACACGCACCGCCGCCGGAATCAGGTCCGGTCTTGCCCCATCCACGACCTCTATCGCCAACTTCAGCCCCGTTGGCGGATCAAAGACGGCCAGCGTCATCAGCGCTTCGCCCTGCAGTTCGGCCGAGCCCATCCCTTCAAGGATCTTCTTCACCAACGGCAGCGCCGTGCGATCATCCAGTGCGCGAAGCGCCTGCAGGATGACGACACGGTCGGCCTCCGTCCGCTTCTCGCTATCAATCGCCTGAACGAGGATCGGGGCGGCGTCATTCAACTTGCCCAAACGGATGCCGTAGCACGCCGTCGCCGCATTGCCGTCGAGTTGCGAGGTGAGGAAGTTGATCAGTTCAGCCCCGCCGAGTGATTTGTGCCGGGCCAGCAGGTCCAGAATTGCCTTCTGCGTTTCCGCGTCGAACTTCGGATGCCCCAGCAGTAGATCACGCCACGTCTGAACCGCTTTTGGTTCCAGTGTCACGCGATCAATCGACCGCACCAGCGAAACGCGGTCGTCACCCTTCAGATGCGGATCGCCCACCAGTTCCGGCAAAGCCTGAAACGCGGCGGGTGAACGCATCTGCAGGAACGCCGCCACGGCCGCCGATCGATCATTGTCGTTGCCCGATGTCGCCAGACCGAGCAACCGATCGACGCCGGGTTGGCCGCAGCGTTCGATCGCGCGGAGATACGCCAGCGTCAGGCCGGGGTCGGCACCGTCATCGAACTTGTAAGTCGTCACCAGCACATCGCCTGCCCCGGGACCGGCCACCGTGCCCAGCGCTAAGGCGATGGCTGCCTTTACGACCGGATCGGTTTCAGCAAGGGCCGTTTCCAGCAGTTGATGGGCTTTCTCATCGCCCTTCGCCACGCTGGTCGCCAGCCCCTCAGCCCCGAGTCGGCGATATTCCGGCCGGGCATCGACAAGCCACTCGGCAAACGTCACGTACGCCTGCTCGCCCAGCCCCTGCCGAAGGCCTTCCACGATTGTCGATCGCACCGGCAGCAGCGGGCTCTCGAAGATGGTCGGATTGATGGCCGGTGCGGGCCGGGCCCCGATCAGCATGATGGCGCAAACGACTGCGATCATGGACAACGCTCCTGTCATTGAAGGGACCGCAGGGCCTGATTGCACTGGAACGGCCGGTTTCCGTCTGGTCTAATCAGTTCGACGCACGGCGGCGCTGTTTACTCCCGAAATTCACCAGAAGGATTCTGGATCATGCCCGAGACTCTCCAGCGGGTCGCCATCATCAGCACGCCGCGAACCGGCAACACGTGGCTGCGGCATCTCATTTCGCGCGTTTGGAAACTCGAATCTCGGGCCGTCCACCGGATGACCGCGGATGATTGGGCGTCGCTGCCATCTCGCTGCGTGCTGCAGCTTCATCATCGCCGGAATGCCGCGTTCGAGCAACAGTTGAATCAGGCCGGGTTCCGCATCATCACATTGGCACGGCATCCGCTCGATGTCCTGATCTCGATCCTGCATGTGGCCGTGCATGGCGTGGAATCGGAACAGTGGCTCGAAGGTGCCGGTGGCAACGAGCGTTGCCTGTACGGCGCGATGCCGACCAGTGCCGCCTTCGCCGACTATGTGGCCGGCCCGCGTGCTGCGGAACTGCTGGCGGTGACAGGCGAGTGGTACGGCCAGCCGGGTGTGACGTCGCTGCGGTACGAAGACCTTGTTGCCAACCCGGCCACGGCACTGGCATCGCTCATTCCCGTGCTGGGTCCACCGACCGGCGACTCGTTTGAACAGGCGATCCGCGAGACGAGTCTTGCGAGTTTGCGGAAGTTGACCGGCAATCACGCCCACTTCTGGCAGGGCCGGGCCGGGCAATGGCGCGAACTGCTGCCGGCGGACGTGGTGACGAAACTGGTGGCGAGCATTGGACCGGCGATGGAAGCGTCTGGCGACGCCGCAAGCGGCGATCCTGCGCTGACCGCCAGCGCCGCCGACGCACGCTGGGTGGCGATCGCGGGTACGGAACTGCACGCGGCCATTTCGAGAACCACATCGCTGCACCAGGCACAGATCGATGAAATGCAGGCGCTGCTGGAACGCAGCCACAAGGCGATGCAGGATTGGGAAGCGAAGTACGTGGCCATGGATGACGCGAAGCAACGGGCCGAGGCGTCGTGCAATCAGGCGCATGCGATGCTGCAGGCACGCATCGCCGAGTTCGATGCCGCGAAGTTTCGGCTCAGGTTGATCGCCGGTTGCTGCAGTAAGGCGCTGTGGGTCGCACGACGCGTGCAGGCACTGTTGAACGGGATGAAACGGCCGTTCAGCGTGCATCCCGCAGGGACACGGCTTCCAAGTTGAACTGTCGGAGGAAGCTACAATGTCTCATGCGGCGACAGGCCTGTTTTGACCCCGGCAGGGGTCGCAGCCATTAGCCGGTGGTTGAGCGCAGCGACACCACCGGTAGCTCTCCGACTCGCATCGACCCCGGCAGGGGTCGCAGCAATCGGCTGATGACGCGCTGCCACCCCTGCCGGGGTCGATACTAATGTTCGACCTAACCCCGGGTGCGCCGAAGCGGCGACCCGGGGCTAATGGCTGTGATCCCTCAGGGATCAAAAATCGGCCCGAACATGACCTTCGAAGCCCAGGCCCGACATGGCCACGGCCCATTGGTGTTCACCAAATCCGCGATTCCGTAGAATGTCGTCGGCAGCGTTCACGCGGCAAGTTTCTGCTCCCGAATGAGTTAGCCCCATGCGATTCAACTCGACTTTGCGATTTCTGATCGAGACGCGAACGGCCACTTCCGCCTTATTGATGACGGTCGCATTACCCTTCGTCCTTTCGGGCTGCCGTGAGGCTGCCAAGGCCGATCGCAAGTCGAACGTGGAACTCAACCAGTTGGGGTCGGTTTACTACAACTTTTGCAACTTGAACAACCAGGGACCGGCGGGGCCGGATGACCTGACGAAGATGGAGAAGCGATTTACCGTCCCCGCCGGCGTCACGGTGATCTGGGGTGTCGATGTGACTCAGACCCCGAACTCCGATCAAGTCGTCCTCGCATACGAGGCAGACGTACCACAAAAAGGGGGCTACGTTCTGTTCGCAAACAACCGAGTCGACAAGGTGACTTCGGAAGAGTTCGCGAAGCTGAAGATCGCGAAGCCGAAGAAGAAGTGAAGTGACGCGGTGGGTTGCGCAAAGCCTTCACTCAGGTTGTCTGTAAAGTAAACCGTGCTTTCAAGTAGCCTATATTGGCGACGGCAAGGGAAAGATGCTCCGAATTGCTTATTCACGCCCGTAACGGTTTGCCCAAGACACTAACTCAGCGAGAAGGCAGAAGAAGATGAATCCGCCGACAATGCCGCCCAAAAACATGCCGAAAAAGTCAGAGCGAAGCTTCCAACCGAAATAGCAGCCAAGAGAGACAAAGCCAATGCGTATTCCTGCCAACAATATCTCAATGAGCGTCATGTAACGTGTTTGTTCGTCTGGCATATTGCGTGGACTGCTTAACGAGTTTTCATTCGACGGCGATTTACTTGTTCTACGGCGCAAAGCCCGGATTTCGCTTGCAGGTTGATTAACGGATACTCTCTACCCACCGTGCAAACGTTCGAGACGTCTTCGATGAATGTCCTCGGTACCAGTTCAGCGTGGCAGTTTGATTGCTCATGCTGTGCCCGGATCAACTGTTCAGCCGATTGACTTCTCCACCGCTTTATCCTCACTAAAGTTCGGCAGCCGGGACTGCTGCGGCAAGCACGGGCTCGGTAAAAATCTGTTTGGCGGCCTCGGTCGGCTCAAGCGATGGAAGCAGCGCGGGCTGGCGAGCCACTCCCCGAACGAACTTGAGGCCGGCCTTCTTTTCCCGTTCCTTGACGTCTTGGAAGATGTCGTCGAGATCGTAGTTGAACCTTGCGGCGTGAGCATCGCGGATTCGGCGAAACTCGTCAACAATGGGATCGTTCATGGCTTGCTCTCCAGGAGTTCTTTCGGCGTGCAAATGGTTGGCGCTTCGAATCCCCTGGCCTGGCAAACGTCTTCAATCAACAGAAGCATGACGGCATTGGCCACTTTTCGAACTTTCCCATTCTCGCGACCATCCTGAACCTACGGCATCTTCGATGAATACCCGCGGTACCGGTTCAGCGGCTCTTCCAGCCGTGCGACGCCCAGGTTTCGTGCATTTCTCTCCAGCGAGTCAGCCACCTCGCGTTTCCAGCGGTCGTATTTCCAGAGGAACAGGTCGACCGGGGCGGCCTGTTTCACTTTGGCGGGTTGGTTGAGGGTCATGGCCTTGCGGAACTCCGCGTTCGATTCGTCCGGCAGGTCACGCAGCGACAGGGCGATGCCTTTGCCCAGGCTGGCGATCAGGTTCAAGTACTCGCGACTGTTGGCCGGCTTGAAGAACTTCTGGGCCTCGGTCAGGGCGGGCCATCTCCGCAGGTTCTCGAGTTCGAACATGTCATACGCCTTGCCGTATGGCAGCTTCTTGCGAAGCTCTTCCGCCTCGGGCGATTTGTCGGCCAGGTCCTGCCGATGGTACAGCAAGGCCAGGTCAATCACGGCGTTGGTCACTTCGAGGTCGGACCGGATTTTGCCATCACTCAGCAGTCGCTTCAGCAGGTCGCGCTCCGCCTTGGTCGGGTCGGGCGGCGGGGTGGTCGGTGTGGCGACTGCTTCCGGCGTTTTGCTCTCGGCGATAGGGGCGGTGCCCCAGTGGATGGCCGCGCCGACGGCGCCGGCCGCTGCCACCAGCAGCGCATAGACAGGCCAGCGCCACCAGCGGCCAGTCGGGGCCGGGGGCATGGCCATCGTCATCGACGATGCGGACATGCCGTGAATCGCCGGGTTCCCGGCACTACTGTGGGTCAGCGTGATCTCCGACGCCGCGGTGACGGGCAGGTCGTCGCGCAGGCGGTTCAGGTCGCGCATCATCTCGCGGGGTGTCTGGTAGCGATCTTCGGGCTTCTTCGCCATCATCTTGTGAACGACGGCACAGAGATTGGGCGACAGATCGGGCCGGATGTCGCTGAGGGCGGGCGGCTGATTCTGCACGTGCTGCAAGGCGACTTCAAACGGCGTCTGCCCCTTGAACGGCGGTTCGCCGGCCATCATATGGAAGCAGGTAACACCGAAGGAGTAGATGTCCGACCGCGGGTCGACAACATGGCCCTGCACCTGTTCGGGGCTCATGTACAGCGGCGTGCCCATCGTCACGCCACTTTGCGTGATGTTCATCGGCTGATCGCCGACGAAGCAGCGCGACAGTCCGAAGTCGGCCACCTTCACTTCACCCTTGCGCGTGATCAGGATGTTCTCAGGCTTGATGTCGCGATGTACGAAGCCAAGTTCACTGGCCCGCTGCAATGCGGCGGAAACTTGCCGCATGATGTTGATGGCCACCGCAGGTTCGGGCGGGCCTTTGCGGTTGATGTAGTCGCGCAGGTTTCGGCCTTCGACATACTCGAGGGCCATGTAGTGCAGCCCATCCGATTCGCCGATGGCGTATACTTGCACGATGTTCGCATGGGTGACGCGGGCAACGGCCTCAGCTTCATGCTGAAAGCGCTGCAGGGCCGTGGCGTTGGCGGCCAGGTCAGTCCGCAGGATCTTGACGGCCACTTCGCGCTTCAGGCTGAGTTGTCGCGCGAGGTAGACCTGCCCCATGCCTCCGCTGCCGAGCCGGCGGATCAGTTGAAAGTCCCCCAGCGTGCGTCCGGCCAGATCGGCCGGCCGTGGCAAGTCAGGCCGCGGCTTTTCAACCGGCGGCGTCGGGATATCGAGAGGATTTTCCATCAACAGACAATCTATCGCAACCGGATTGTGAGTTCCATCCCGAACTGGGTCACGTTGATGACGCAGTGAAGCCGCGGCGCCCCCCCCCCCGGGGGGGGGAACCCCACCCCGCGCGGCCGCGGGGAACGGGACAGTGGGGTACGGGTGGGCATCCAAAAAAAAACCCTGCCAAA
>JBBQII010000079.1:0-9769 GCA_038324795.1 Gemmatales bacterium | reverse complement strand
AGGGCGTGATGCTGACGCATCGCAACATCTCCGCGAATTCCGAATCGATCGTTGCCATGATCGATGTGACCCGCGCCGACCGCGTCCTGGGCGTGCTGCCGTTCTTCCATAGTTTCGGCTACACGGTGACGTTGTGGGTGCCGCTCGCCATCGGTGCCTCGACGGTTTACCATGCCGACCCCCGGCAGGCGAAGGAAGTCGGTGAGTTGTGTCGGACGTTCCGCTGCACCGTTCTACTCAGCACGGCGACGTTCCTGCGCTTCTACCTGCGCCGTTGCGAAGCGGGCGACTTCCATACGATGCGGTTGATTGTCTGCGGGGCGGAGAAACTGCCGCCCGGTTTGGCGAAGGAGTTCGAGGCCAAGTTCGGCGTGCTGCCGCTTGAAGGGTATGGCTGCACCGAACTGTCGCCAGGTGCGGCCTTCAACGTGCCCGATCAGGAAATTGCCGGCACACATCAGGTCGGCAACAAACTCGGCACCGTCGGCCATCCCGTCCCCGGTCTGGCCTTCCGCATCATCGACCCCGAGACCGGCGAGAAGCAACCGCCCGGCGGCGAAGGCCTGATCTGGGCCAAGGGTGCCAACGTGATGCTCGGCTACCTCGGCAAGCCGGAGCAGACAGCGAAAGTCGTCGTCGATGGTTGGTACAACACCGGCGACATGGGACGGATTGACGATGATGGTTTCCTCACGCTGACGGGCCGACTGTCCCGCTTCGCCAAGATCGGCGGCGAAATGGTACCGCTGGAGAAGATCGAAGAAGACCTTCACGCCGTCCTCGGCACCGCCGACCGTGTGCTGGCAGTCGCATCGGTGCCCGACGAGAAGAAGGGGGAACGCCTGATCGTACTGCACCTGCCGACCATGGCGATGACCGTCGACACGTTGACAACAGGCCTGAGCGAACGCGGCCTGCCGAACCTGTGGGTGCCATCCGATCGCGACTTCCACGTCGTGGATGAGATGCCCGTACTGGGCACCGGCAAGCTGGATCTGCGGCGGGTGAAGGAGTTGGCGATGGAGAAGGCGGGGGGGTAGGCTCAGTTCAAGAAGCGAGCGAGCCGCCTCAGTCCGCGGCGATGGAGGCCTTACCTTCAGTTCGATCGTTCGTTGGCTTCCTCAGCCGGATCTGATTGCCGAGAACTTCGACATATGCCGGCGTCGGCCTGCGCTTGTACATGACTCGATAGACCTGTTCTCCGTTCGGTCCCAGTCGACCGCGAAGTGTCACCACCTTGCCCCTGCCGAAGTGCATGATCTCCACCCGGTCCCCTACCGAAAACGTTGGGGCCTCAATTATTGGTCGAGCAGACGTTTTCTTCTTTGCCATCGTTAAAGCCCCTTACCAAGGTGCTGTGCGAAACGCAGCATGAAGTTTATCGTACACGATCGCGTTAACGCGGGAAGCGAGCCAGTCGCAGGAACGTCGCCAATCCTGGATATTGGATAGAGTCAGCTCGGGTATACTCGGTTCGCCGTGAACGCATTTGTTTCGACAACTGTTCATCTCGTGGAGAAGTCTCTTGTGTCGATCGGCGGATGGATCGCTACCGACGGCCGAGCGAAAATTCGCAACTCCGAACCTCCCAAAATCGTCTGCAATCGAATCGAGGGTTGGATTTGACTTGTCCAGTTTCAGGCCGGTAGCGAACTGCGATTGAGCGATGAGTCTTAACCCCGCAGGTTTGATTCGCGAAACAACTTTCAGCGATGCTTCGACGTATAAGTCGCGGCAGTATCCCTGTAAGTGTGCACTGATAAGAGTGATGTAAGCCCGTAGATGCTCGGAAGCAACCTCCGGATCGGGCGGCTGCAGTCCTGCAGCCCAGACGCACTGCGCCTCGATCTTGTCCAAGCGACTTCGACGCGCACCGTTCCATTCCCGCAGCGATTGCGAATGAGCGATTGATCCGGGCATCGCCGACTCCTTCGAAACTCGACTTGCTTACTCCACCACCAACTCGTTCTGAATCTCCCGCACGCCCGGGGTCAAACGCAGCATACCCATGATCAGGCGGCGTTCGTCGTCGTCGGCCACTTTGCCTTTAATCACGACGTTGCGTTCGGGATCGACGAGGACGACGATCTTTCCCGCGTTCTTGATCGTCGATGAACGATCGAGCATATCGCGCAGGTCGGACTGCAGTGTCGATGGCGGCAGCGATCTGACCGGGAACTTCAGTGAGGCGGTGTAGGCGATCCGCGAGGCGCTCGCCTGGGTCGACGGGGTGAACGAGACAAGCCCGCCTGCACCACCAGTTCGACCGAGGCCGGATGAAGTGGTCGCGGTGCCGCCTGTTCGTGCGGTTGCCGAGGTCGAGGTGCCGAACGAAGGTTGTCCGAAGCCACCGGGGGGCTGGTTATTCGTCGTGGTACCTCCCGACAGCGAAGCCGCATCGGCGCCCGAATTGGCACCGAAGTTCAACACCTGATTCGGTCGGCCCATGAACAGGGGATTCGAGTACGTCGTCGACAAGAAGTTGGTCGCGTCCGATCCGGAACCGCCGGCGCTGCCGCTGGCACCCGCGCCCGCACGTGCCCCGGTGCCACCCTGCCCGCCCGTCCCGCCGCCACCCTGGCCGCCGGTTCCACCTGTTCCGCCACCGCCTGTGCCACCACCCGCGCCGCCGCCACCGCTCAACCCGCCGGCACCACCGGTTCCTCCGGTGCCACCGCCGCCGGTCGCGCCGCCACCCGTGCCGCCCGTCTGTGCATGCAGCGATGTGCCGCCCAACCAAAGGGCAAACGTCAGCGCGCCCAGACCGCGTTTCAGGTTGAGCATCGGATCACTCCGGCAGGGAAGACGGGCTGCGGTCAGTATAACACGTAGCAACCATGTACGGCAGCAATTGGGCGGTCTGCATCAGTTGTATCGACCGTTCGCAACACGCGGGTTAAACTGAATTTGCAGAAGGGCCCCCTCATGAAGCCTTTGGGCGTTGCCGTCGTGGGCAGCGGGTTTATCGGTCCGGTGCACGTCGAGGCGATCCGCCGACTGGGGCACACGGTCATCGGCATGCTCGGCTCAAATGCGGAGCGTTCGCGCGTCGCGGCTGCCTCACTGGGCTTGCCGAGGTCGTACGGCAGCATGCAGGAACTGCTGGCCGACGACGATGTGCAAGTCGTGCATGTTACCTCGCCGAACAAGCATCACTTTGAACAGACAAAGCAGGCGATGCTGGCGGGCAAACATGTGCTTTGCGAAAAACCGTTGGCAATGACCAGTGAGCAGTCCGGCGAACTGGCACGTATTGCCGACGATCTGCCGACCGTCACGGCCGTCTGCTACAACGTGCGCTTCTACCCGCTGTGCCTGGAAGCCCGCGCACGCTGCGGCACCCTCGGGCCGATCCATCACGTGACCGGCTCGTACATGCAGGATTGGCTGCTGCACGAAACCGACTTCAACTGGCGCGTCGAAGCTGAAGCAGGCGGCGAGTTGCGGGCCGTGGCCGACATCGGCACCCACTGGATGGACCTGCTGTCGTTCATCACCGGTCTGGAGATCGAAGCGGTGCAGGCCGACCTGAAGACCGTGCATCGTTTGCGGCATTCGCCTCAGGGAAGTGTCGAAACGTTCACAAGCACCAAATCGTCACAAACCACGGTGCTGGTGCCGATCACCACCGACGACTACGGCTCGATCCTGCTGCGGTTCAAAGGCGGGGCGAAGGGTTCGTTCACGGTGTCGCAGGTAACGGCCGGGCGGAAGAACTGCATCCGCTTCGACATCGCCGCGGCCGGGGCGTCGCTGGCGTGGGACAGCGAGGAACCGAATACGCTGGCCATCGGCCACCGCGATCGGCCCAACGAACGGCTGACGCGCGATCCATCGCTGCTGGATGCCACGGCCCGACCGTTCGCCAACTACCCCGGCGGTCATGCGGAAGGCTTTCCCGATACGTTCAAGCAGCTGTTCCGTGCTGTGTACGACAGGATTGCAACCGGCCAGCCCGGACCGGTGCCATTTCCCACGTTCCGCGACGGTCACCGCGAAGTGCTGCTGTGCGAGGCGATCCTGAAAAGCCATCGCGAACAGCGTTGGATTCATCTGGGCTGAACAGGCAGGGAGTTGATCATGCAACTGGGTTTCGTCAGCGCGATCCTGGCCGACCTGACGCTGGAGCAGGTCCTGGCGTTCGCCGCCGAGGAAGGTTTTGCCTGCGTCGAACTGATGTGTTGGCCGCCGGGGACCTCCAACCGGCGTTACGCGGGCATCACTCACGTTGATGTATCCCAGTTCACCGATGAACAGGCTCATCACGTTCGTGACCTGGTGAAGATCCACAACGTGGCGATCTCCGCCCTGGGCTACTACCCGAACCCGCTGGAGGCGGATGCCGACGGCCGGGCGGTGGTTGCCGGGCATCTGAAGAAGGTGATTCGTGCCGCGCCGATGGTCGGCGTGAATACGGTCAACACGTTCATCGGCCGGGATCATGCCCGAAGCGTGGACGACAACTGGAACCTGATGCGCGACATCTGGCCGGGCATTCTGAAAGCCGCCGAGCATGCCGGCGTGCGTGTCGGCATCGAGCATTGCCCAATGCTTTTCAGCAAAGACGAATGGCCGGGCGGCAAGAACCTGCCGGTCAGCCCGGCGCTTTGGCGGAAGCTGTTCACGGAGTTCCCGACGAAGTCGCTGGGACTGAACTTTGATCCATCACATCTCGTCTGGCAGTTCATTGACGACGCCCGCGCCATCCGCGAGTTTGGCGGCCGCATCGTGCACGTGCATGCCAAGGATACGCGAATCGACCACGACAAACTGTACGATCACGGCATCCTCGGCCTCGGCTGGCACACGCCGAAGCTGCCGGGGTTGGGCGATGTCGACTGGGGCCGTTTCTTCTCCGCCCTGAGCGACACCGGGTATGACGGCCCCGTCTGCATCGAAGTGGAAGACCGAGCCTACGAAGGATCGCTTGAAGATCGCAAACGCGCCCTGCGGCAGAGCAAGCGTTACCTCGAACAGTTCATGAGTTGATGTACCGCGCATACAACAATCCCCATGACGCTTGAACAACGCTGGATCGATGCACTCGAAGGCCTGAAAGCGCAGGGGCGGTTCCGCTCCTTCGCGCTGCCGCGGGGGATCGACTTCACGTCCAATGACTACCTTGGTTACGGCAACGGTCGGCTCACACGCATCGACGACGGCGAACCGCTGTCGCGCACCGGCCTTGCATCGCGCCTGCTGCGCGGGCACCATGAAGTTTGGGAACAGGTCGAACAGCAGTTGGCCGAGTGGCACGGCAGCGAAACGGCCCTGATCATGACCAGCGGCTTCACCGCGAACGAAGGGCTGATCTCGACGATCTGCGAACCGGGCGACTGGGTTGCGACTGATGAACTGAACCATGCCTGCATCCTTGACGGTCTGCGGCTGTCACGCTGTCGGCGTTTCTCGTTTCGGCACAACGATCTGGAACACCTCGAATCGGGTCTCAAGGCCGAATCGGCCAAGGGCAACGACGGCCGGGCGATGTTCGTCATCACCGAATCATTGTTCAGCATGGAAGGCGATCGCGCGCCGCTGCGGGCGATCGCCGACCTTGCGGAAAAGTACGGGGCGCACCTGATCGTCGATGAAGCCCACTCGACCGGCTGCTACGGTGGTGATGGTTCAGGCTGCGTCGACGAGGCTGGCATCCGCGATCGCGTACTCGCCAGCATGCACACCGGCGGCAAAGCGCTCGGCGTACCGGGGGCGTACCTCGCTTGTTCACGCCTGCTGCGCGAGTACCTGACCAACCGCTGCCGGCACCTGATCTTCACCACCGCGCTGCCGGCCGAGTGCGGCCGCTGGTGGCTCGACATGCTGCCGAAAGAGCAAGCTGACGCGGCGGGACGCGACGCACTGCAGCACGCCGCCCATCTGTTCCGTTCAGAGCTTCGCGAGAACGGCATCGACGCGAAGGGCGACAGCTACATCGTGCCGATCGTCATCGGCGATGATGCGAAAGCGGTAGCCGCCGCGAAACGGCTGCAATCGCAGGGGTACGACATCCGCGCGATCCGTCCGCCGAGCGTGCCGCCGGGGACATCGCGTTTGCGCGTATCGATCCATGCCGATCATGATGCGAACGTGCTTCGCGATTTGGCAAAAGCAGTGGGCGACGCCGTCAACGTCTGAGGGAAAAATGCAACGAATCAACCGAGAGCAATCCCGCAAGTTCGCGTTCGACTGGCGCGATGAACCGCTGCTGCGCGTGAAGCCGGGCGAGACGTTCGAAATCGAAACCTGGGATGCCTCGTCAGGTTACTTCAAGTCGCCCGAAGACAAGGCGATCCCCGGCAAACGGCCCGGCTTCGACCGCAGCCCGCCCCAGGCCAACCCGATCGGCGGCCCGGTCTTCATCGAAGGGGCAAGCCGGGGCGACACGCTGCGTGTGACCATCGAGCAGATCCAGGTCGAGCCGTATTCGTGGGTGGCAGTCGGCCCGCGTCGCGGGCCGCGGGGAGAGTCGACTCGCTTCCCCGATTGCTCGACCGAGTACACGACGAAGATCTTCAAGCACACGCCGGGGCCCAGCGGCACGACGGTGGATGGCACGCTGCATTTCAGCGACCGCATCAGTTGGCCGATCACGCCGTTCGTCGGCACGCTGGGCGTTGCCCCCGATCGCGAAGTGACGACGAGCATCGACGGCCAAGGCGACTGGGGCGGCAATCTCGATATCCGCGACGTCGCCCCCGGCAACGCCGTCCTGCTGCCCGTGTACCACGAAGGGGCCCTGTTCTACCTGGGCGACGTGCACGCCAGCCAGGGCGACACCGAATTCACCGGCACCGCGGCCGAAACGCAGAGTACCGTCCGGTTGAAGATCGAGGTGGTGAAGGGCAAAAAGGTCCCGTTCATGCGGATCGAAAAACCCGAGTCGATCATCGCACTCGACTTCTATCGCCCGCTCGAAGTGGCCGTGGAGACGGCCACGATCCGCCTGATCGAATGGCTGGTCGGCGACTATGGATTCAAGGCGGTCGATGCGTACTGCCTCGTCAGCACCTGCCCCGACTTTCGCATTCACGTGTACCAGATGTGTCGAATCGGCAAGCTGAGCTACGTCGCGGGGGCTGAGATTCCGAGGCGGTATTTGCCAGGTTGAAGCAAGGTATAATAGAGGGCAACCACCGGAGCTTTGTCACGTCTGTACACGATCGGACGCGCGTCGATGCCGGGATCTTCCACCACTTCCACTTGAGTTGGATCAATGCCATTTCCAACGCGTTGAACGATGGGCGACTGCCGGACGGTTACTACGCGTTGGCCGAACAGACTGCCGGCAAGAAGGTGCCCGACGTAATTGCCCTGCATCGGCCCGCGGCCGAGCCAGACGACGGGTACGCTGGCGACACCGGCACTTCAGTTGTCGTCGCCAAGCCGCGAGTTCGCATTACGTCCGTGTGCGATGCGGATCGTTACGCGAAAAAGCAAAACACCATCGTGATTCGCCATTCGAGCGGCGATCGGATCGTCGCGCTGCCGGAGATCGTTTCGCAGGGGAACAAGTCAAGCAAGGACGCGTTTCGCCGATTCGTTCAAAAGCTGGTCAACCGGATCGACTCTGGCTACCACGTGATGGTTGTTGATCTGCAGGTGCCGACCATCCGCGACCCGAACGGAATACATGGAGCAATCCGGGACGAACTCGACGAGGAACTTTACACGGCCCCGCCGGACAAGCCGTTGACGCTGGCCTCGTACTGTTCCGACGTGGACAAAACCGCGTACGTGGAACCGATCGCGGTGGGTGATCCGCTGATCGAGATGCCATTGTTTCCGAACCCCGACCACTATGTGAATGTGCCGCTTGTAGAAACCTATCAGACCGCCTGGCAGCATCTGCCGGAACGCTGGCGCGCCGTGATCGAACCGCACAGAACATGACCGGAAACACCGCGGCCGGGTTTAAATGCTGAACAACCTTCGGTGAGCCGGAAACGCAGACGGGCCGGCCGAACTTCATGAGAATCCGGTTGCCGGCGATTGACTCGGTCGGCAGTGCTATACCGTCGAGCGGCCGTGAACAGGCTACTCGACGGTGATGCGGGAGCCGGCGCGATGCTCGAAGTTGTGGCGGCTGCCACGACCGCCCCGATTGACGAACCCGGCGCGGGTCAAGCTCCGGTCAATTGTCGAATCTTACGAGGCATGCTGATCGCACCGAGGACGGGTCGTCGCTCGATCTTCCTGTTGCCGATCGTGCTTGCCAACTGACAATCAACTCCCCGGCTTCGCGAAAATCTTCGGGTCGATCTTCTCCAGCACCTTGTTCTCGGTGATTGTCTCGGCCAGCAGTTCCTTGCCGCTGCGGAAGATCCGCAGCTTGCCGAGGACCTTCACGCCATTCTTGTCCTTATAGTCCTCGAAGAAGACTTCCTGCGGCACGGTCTTGTCGGTGAATTCGTCGTAGATTTCAGTCACGGACTTCACCACCAGGCCCGATTCCTTGTCGAAGTAGAGCGTCACATCGGCGTGGCCTTTGCTCGCCACTTTGATGCCAGCGGCCGGCTTGTCGTTCACCTTGGTCTCCGGCACGGCGCTGAGCGTGAACTCCTTCTCCTTCAGCGGGACCAGCAATGTCAGAGACATGCCGTAGACGTTGTGCTCGAACGACTCGGCCTTCTTCGCAGCCATGTCCCGCACGTCGGCCCCCATCGACTCCCAGGCCTTCTTGCCGTCGGTCGCGGCCTTCATCTCAACCTTCTGCCCGCCGAACTCCGCCGACATGTCCATCAGGAAGTTCATCGGCCTCGCGAACGTGTAGGTCGCCTTGTACGGAATCTTCATGTCCGTGAAGTTCATCACGCCATCGACGGTCCAGCTTTCACCGGCCGCCTTCGCGCGATTTTCGAAGCCGCCGTGCGCCTTGATCGCCTTGTCGATGATCGCCATCGGCTCATCGGCAGCAGAGGCACTGCCGCCGAGCATGGCCATCACGATTGCGGGAAGAAGCAGCTTGTTCATGGCAAACCTCCTGGGGTAATGCGACTGTCATTTCATCCACGACCTGGCTGTTCAGGATACCGAATGTCGGCAGCCTGGCCGCAGCGCAACATCGAGTCTTCAGCGGTTGCGACAAAGTTCGATCACTGACGCTCACCATCTGTGATTTCCAGCCGAAACCGCAATGCAGCGCCCGATGAGCGGCAACGGCCACACATCGACGCGTCTTCACGGAGAGTGCCGTGGCAGGCGACGGGTCCGACTGGAATCTGGCCGAACTCCGCCTCTTGGGGGATGTGTCGATCGGCCCCGTACGAATACCGGGATCATGTCGTCCGCAAGCGAAAGCTCCAGTTGTGCGATGTCGGGACCCTGCAAGACGAGGCCTGATGCGACAGGCCCCGTTGCTCACGCCCCCGCCACCACGATGAACGGCCGGCGTTCGGGGTCGGGTTCGGCCTTGCGCAGAAGTTCTCTCACCATCCACGGAACGTTCCCCTCGCCGAAGAGCAGGAAGCCGAGGATGCCTGACCAGGGGGTGTCGTCGGTCCAGCCGAAGTGGATTTCCGGCGGTCGGCCGACCTTGGCCATGTCGAGTGCGACGGCGGCCAGCGTGTGCGCGATGGACGATGTCCGCGTGATGCGCATCACGAAGCGATCCTCGTGCTGTTGGATTTCCAACCAGGGCTCCTGGATGAACTCGCTCGGGTCGAGCAGCTCGACTTCCACGAAGATGATCATGATGTCGCGCGGGATGCGGTGCTCCCGACGGATGGCGGTCTCTTTACTCGCCAGCGAACGCCGTCCCGGCCGATGC
>JBBQII010000078.1:0-9819 GCA_038324795.1 Gemmatales bacterium | reverse complement strand
GTCTGAAAGCTGTTCGAGGATCGAACTGGCCGGGGTGATCGGGTAGCTGCAATAGACGAGGGGAATCCCCGCAAGCTCAGTGGCAGCCACCAGCCCGTAGGCCAGTGCCTCGTTGCCCGTGATCTTGCGGTAGGTGCCCGGCAGGATCTTCGCCTTCGCCACCCTATAGTGGAACGGCAGCAACTCGACGGTTTCCCCGTAGTTGTAGCCGGCACGGAGCGTCTTCGTGTTTGCTTCGAGAACCGCGGGATTCTTGCCGAACTTGTCGCGGATCCACTTGAGCGTCGGCTCCATCGGCCGTTCGAACATCCAGTAGACCAGGCCCAGGGCAAAGAAGTTCTTGCAACGATCGGCCTCGCGCGGGCTGAGCTTGCACTCGACCACCGCCTCACGGTTCAACTTGTTGATGGGCACCCTGATCAGGCGGTAGCCCTTCAGCGAATTGTCTTCCAGCGGGTTGGTCTTGTACCCTGCTTTGGCCAGATCGCTGGTGCCGAACGCATCCGAGTTCACGACCAGGATGCCGCCCAGCTCGAGATCACGCAGGTTGGTCTTCAACGCGGCCGGGTTCATGGCAATCAGCGCGTCGAGTCGGTCGCCGGGGGTGTGAATGTCGGTACTGGCGAAGTGAACCTGAAAGCCGGACACGCCGGCCAGTGTACCTGCCGGGGCACGGATTTCAGCGGGAAAGTCGGGGAACGTCGCGATGTCGTTGCCCAGAATGGCCGAAACGTTGGTGAATTGGGTGCCGGCCAGCTGCATACCGTCACCGGAGTCGCCGGCGAAGCGGATGGTGATCGACTCGACTTCCTGAACCATCCCGTTGGCGGAAGCGACAGGGGCGGACGGAGCAACGGCCCCGGCGGATGCGGACAACGACATGGGAACCTCGAATGGATTGAACGGGCCGCCGCGGGGGGAATCGATTACCGGAAACTAGTCCCGGGGAGAGGTCCGCTAACGGCCGGGGGTCATGCGGGGAAAACTCAGGCTCCTTCGCGCTCGTTCGGGATCGCACCCGGTTCCGGCGGCAGGTTGTAGATCGCGGCGGGGTAATGTTCCGCCAGGTAATGGACTACTCTCTTTACAGAAAGCACTCCCGTCGGCCGACTGTTTTCATCGACGACGGGCAGATGGCGGTAACCGCCGTGCTGCATCTTGCGGATGGCGACGCGGATCGGATCCTTCGCGGAAACGGTGACCGGGTCACCGGTCATCACTTCGCCGATCGGGATCGACAGCGGTTTGCCGACACCCAGAACCCGGCACATCAGATCGCGCTCGGTGAACACGCCGATCAACTTGCCCTGCTGGCAGACCAGCAGACAGCCGACATGTTCCTCGCGCATCAGATCGACGGCATCCTGCACCAGTTGGGAGGCTTCAACGCGATGCGGCGCCGTCGGCTCGAGGCGGGAGACGCTGTCCACACGAAGATTGCGTGCCAACTCCATGAACCGGCGCCCCGAAACCTCTCACCCGTCAACAACTTCCGCGAATCAGCATATCGACAAGCGGCCGCAGCCGACGTTATGATAGCTAATTCTCGACAACCGGCCGACGCGCGGCAAGGGGACGTTGGCACGAACGTGCCATGTTCCTCAAAATAGGAAAGGACCCCATGCCCGACCCCGGGCGACTGCTGACCACCATCGCGCGCGCGGTGGATGCCACGCGCCGCCAACCCGGCCGCCGCGGCAGGCTGATCGATCTTGCCGGGGCGGATGACCTGCTGATCGCCGGCGACCTCCACGGCCATCTCGGCAACTTTCAAATGCTGTACAAAGCCGCTGACCTTGTCAACAACCCACGCCGGCACCTGGTGCTCCAGGAAGTCGTCCACGGCAAGTTCCGCTACCCCAACGGCGGAGACAAGTCTCACCAGATCATTGACCTGTATTGCGCCATGAAGATCCAATTCCCCGACCGCGTGCACCTGCTGATGGGCAACCATGAGATCGCCCAATGGACCGGCCGGCCGGTGATCAAGGGCGACGAAGACCTGAACCACCTGTTTATCGATGGTCTGCGACAGGCCTACGGTGAACGCCATCGCGAAATCGAATCAGCATACTTCGATCTGTTCGCTGTACTGCCGCTGGCCATCCGCACCGGCAATCGCGTATTCCTGAGCCACAGCCTTCCTACGCCGAAGAATCGGCCGCTGTTCTCACTGGAGCACCTGATGCGGGATGAACATCCCGAAGAGGATTACGCCCCCAAAGGGCCGCTCTACTCGCTCGTCTGGGGCCGGGATGTCTCAGCGGAGAATACAGCCGAGTTCCTGAAACTGGTCGACTGCGACTTCCTGGTGACCGGGCATATCCCGTGCGATCACGGCTTCACGACACCCAACGAACAACAGGTGATCATCGACAGTTGTTCGTCCCCGGCGGCCTACATGCTGCTACCCGCCAACGGTGCGTTGAACCGGCACACGTTTTATGCCGGCGTCCGGCTGATTTGAAGCATCGTCGATCCGATGGGTCGATCGCTAGACATTCAAGATCACATCCCCAACTGGCGATCCAACCCGGACTAATCTACTCACCCCAACCTTCCCCCCCGGCAGCCCGCCCGTGCGCTTGTTCGACGACGCCCGCTATGCCGAACTGGCGCAGCAATACGGTTCCGCCTACAAAGTCAACGATCCGTTCCCACGTACGGTCATCGACAACTTCCTGCCCATTGAAGTTGCCGAGAGGATCCTCGGCGAGTTTCCCGACTCGAAGCAGATCAACTGGCTGCGCTTCGACCGGCACCACAGCAAGAAGCCGGCCACTAAAGAAGACCGGGAGTTGGGCGACTTCACACGTGAACTGCTGACGCACATGAACAGTGCCGCGTGCCTGCGATTCCTCGAACAACTCACCGGCATCAAGGGCCTGATCGGCAACCCGTACTTCGAAGGCGGCGGCCTGCATCAGATCGAGCGCGGCGGCTTCCTAAAGATGCACGTCGACTTCAACTACTACCGCCGGTTGCAACTCGATCGCAGGATCAACCTGATCGTCTACGCGAACAAGGACTGGCAGGAAGAATACAACGGCCACCTGCAGTTGTGGGACCGCGAGATGAAGGGCTGCGTGAAGAAGATTCTGCCGGTGTTCAACCGCTGCGTGATCCTCAACACCACCGGGTTCTCGTGGCACGGCCACCCCGATCGGCTCGAGTGCCCGGGAGACCGCACACGCAAGTCGATGGCACTTTACTACTACACCAATGGCCGGCCCGAAGAAGTGAAGGGCGAGACCCACGGCACCGTCTGGCAGGAACGCCAGAAGCCCGGCGTCGTGAAAACCGCGGTGGCCAAAGTGCTGCAGACGACCGCGCGCGTGATCGAGACGCCCACCGCGATGATGCGTAAAGCGGCAACGGCGTTGACCGTTCGTAAAGCGGGGTGAAGTCAGTTACACCGCGTCGCGGGCGCGAGCAGCAGCAGCCCGCACCCCAGCGTCATCAGCAGCACGCCGACTGCCTTGCCCAGATTCACCGGGCGTTCATCGACCGGCAACGTCGTCATGCTCAACCAGAACGGGCGATAGCCGTTGAGGACTCGGTAACGCTCCACTACTCCCCTGCCCCGTTCGGGCAGGTACGGCGGATCGAGAATCGGAAACGTGAACGTCGGCGACGGGGCAGGCGTGTATTCCGGCGGGGGCGTTGCCCCGGCAATCTCGATGATCTCCCGCGGCCGATTCCAGATGTGCGAAATCCCCGGCTGAAAGTACAGCCAAGGCAAGACCCGCCCGAAACCCGACGATGCATCACGCTCCACATACAGCCGATGGGGATCAACGCTCAGCGCCAGCGCCTGAACAACTACTCCTGCCGCGAGCAACAGCTTGACGATGAACGGGCTCAGCTTGGCCGCGCCCGCCGGCGCGAACAGCCAGAGGATTGCGAACCACGGCGTCAGGTAACGCGGCCCCCAGGCCGGGTCGCCCTTGAAGAACGAGAACGACAGGAAGAAGCCCAGAAACGGCAGCGAGGCGAGCAGGAATGCCAACACGATCCGCCGTTCAAAATGCCACCAGACACGAAGCCCCGCCAGCGTCAGGAAGATCGGCGGGAAGTACCAGATCGCCCCGGCCCCGAGGCTGACTGTCACACAGGCGATGGCCGCCAGTTGATGATTGGCGAAGTTCTCGCCATACAACTTGTAAAGTTCCGCGTGGACGATCTTCTTATCGAACGGGAACTTCATCCGGTCGTAACCTTGTTCGACCGCGATTCCCACCAGTACACCCGCGGCGATCAGCCCCGCACTTAATAGCCGGTAGCGGCGTGAGCGCGAGCGATCATCTAGCAGCGCGATCCCCATCAGCGCGAACGCCGCCAGCGGTTGCTTGCAGTTGAAGGCGAGGCCAAACAGCATGCCCGCGCCGACCGCCCAACCGATATGCCGGCCGCGACCGCCGCACGCCGTGACGAGGGCGGCAATAATGACGGTACTGCATAAAAACTCGTCGAACGTGCTGGTGCCGTAGTACCAGTTGGGCGTGCAGAAAATACCACCCGCGCCCCACAGCAGCGAAGCGCCCGGCGACAAGCCGATCTGCCGGAACCAGACCGCGTACAACACCGCCAGCAGACCGCAGCAAAACGGGCCGACCATCGTGAAGAAGAAATGCCGTCGGCCTTCGCTGACTGGCCCGGTCGCATCGGCGAGCCAGACCGCCCCGGCCCCAAGCACACTGTGCGGAAAGCGGTAATACGTAAAGTCGAGCCCATCCCGCCCGGGAAAGCGGCCCCACCAGATGCGTGGGTCACGTACCGCGGAGTCGCCATCATCGATGAGACTCTGGCTGACTTCAAAGCGCGTCTGCCCATCGACAATATCGATCCGCCCGGGGCCGGTCAGGGCCGCCATGGCGAAGACAGACGCCCACAGCCCGACGAAAGATATCGCGAATTTGCCCATGCAGTTGAATGTAAGCGAATCCCGTTTCGCGGGCATCCCAATGAGACGCCTCAAACAAAGAAACGACTTTAACGTGCATCCCGAAGGGATGTGGTCGGCACCGGCTGCAACTTCAGCGTAATCTCATCCGGCGACAGCGTGAATGTCGCATGGGTGCAGACGTCGACTACGACACCCACGAGGCCGCCAAAGAGGAGGTTGCCGAAGATCCACGGATTGAGGCGCTGATTGACCGTCAGGGTAGCCGTCTCGTAACCCGGATGCGTCACGACGACTTGATGATCCGCTTTGCGCGACAACTTCACGACGGCAGGCGTTTGGCCGTGAGGCTGGCCATCGACCGTTACCGCGGCACCGGGCGGTTCCGTCGTGACGGTCACTTCCTTGTCCTTCCACCCGCCGGCAACGGTCGCGCAGCCGGAGGTCAGAAACAACAGTCCGATTGATGCAAAACTCAAGCATGCGCGCATCGCGATTCCCCCCGTGGCCGATGCCTGTGCACGGGGATGCAGATAACGCAAATTCGAAACTGGTCAATGGTGGTTTACGATTGCGGAAAGGGAGGTTGCTGGCCGACTGCAGCTCCGATCAGGCGACGCAGCATTTGCGCGGCCGTCATGCCGCGCTGCTTGGCAACCGAACCGAGGGCCATTGCCTGCCAGCGCGGCAGCAACAGCGCCAATTCGATCACGTCGTTGTCGAGCGAAGTCATGTCGTGGCCGAGCGTTACGGGCTCAGGCACGGCAGTCGCGACCATCGTTGACATAGAATCGTCCACCGGGGACTTGATTAAGGCCGACTGCGGATCCACCGACCGGTCAGCCTCGACCCGGCGATGTCCTCAACGGCTGATCAGTGTCACTTTGCCGTTGCGTTCAATCTCCCGCTGCAATTCCCGTTCCAGAGATGCAGAAACGCGTTCCGCTTCTTCGGGGCGGTTGCTGAGTGTGAGGCAAACCCACCCGATGACAGTACGGCAAAGGTTCTCGGGATCGGACTCGATGCCAGTACCCATCGCGGCCCCCGAAAGGCACGCCGCCGTAGCCGCATGGGCGACGCGGAATCGCTCGGTCGCTTCCAGCAACTTGAGTCGGCCAGCAATCAACTCGCTGATGATCTGCTGCTTGGCCCGCAGCGACTGCTGCACAACGCCCGGATTGAAGGAAGCCTGCAGGTTTCGACTGTCATGAGTTGATCGGTAGGGATTGATCGACATCTGCATGCTCCGTGTGTTGTTCGCCCCCGAACGGCCGCTACTCTTCTATTCGACCGCCGCAGGCATTCCGGCTCAGATTTTCAGGGCATTGTCTGTGCCGATTGGCGTCGCCCACAAGCGGCGCGAACTCCAACCAGATGGTTGCGGGCGACTTAGCAGGAAACCCGGTTCGTCGGTACCCCGCGATTTTTCGCTGACAGCGTAATGCGGCAGCAAACGATGCCCTGTTTAAGGCAGCATACCCGACCCGCAAGCCTTAACAGAAGCCGGCGACACGATTCAAACAGAAGCAATTGCGAAAACGGCGCGGGTTGTACCATTTGGGCCGTTGGTGAGGGATGTAACGATCGGGTATTCTGTTCCGGCAGGGAAATCAGGGAAATCGGTTGCTCTTGCCCGGCTTTCTGGAACAATGGAGGCAGGTAAGCGAGCCCCCATGTCATTCGTGTTTTACGCTGCGCCGGGTCATCGGGCCGCTTGGCCCTTGGAGTTGTTCGGTCATGGCCGAAAAAAAAGATCATCCCTCTGACAATCCTTTCAACTTCGGGTCGAACCCGGACATGCCGGAAAAGCCGCGAACGCCGCAGCCGGGTGATTCCGATGATTCGATTCTCGACTTCGGCGCGGTAGCATCCGTGCGCGAAGGCGCCTCCGGCAAGTTGAACGTCGAGACGCTGCCCGACCCGCAGAGCAGCCCGTCGCTGGTCTCCTGGACCGACGTCATCCGCCAACAGCGTGAGACGGCCACCGGCGGCTCATCCTTCGGCGAGCCGGTGAAGATCGACTCTTCTTCCGACAAGGACCTGCTGAAGCGGATCGTCGCCGAAGAGCATCAGCGCAAAATGTCCCCCGGCGAGCGCGATACCGACAAGCTCAGCCAGGTGCCGCTCGTCGCCGACGACGGGGCCGGACGTTCCGGTTCGTCGGTACAGCTCGGCAACGAATGGGACGCCATGCCCCCGCAGCAACCGTCGGGTTCGGCCGTGCAGTTCGACCTGCGCAAGCTGCCCGACGATGCCGGCGGGGCGATGCCGATGCCCTGGACATCCGACAGCGGCGTCATGGAAGCCATCCCGCTTGATGACGCCGAGATCGACGATGAACCGGTGGCCGAGGCACTGTCGCTCGATGACGACGAGCCGATCATGCTGTCACTGGATCCGGAAGAAACGGCCGAGACCGGCGGCTCGGTGGCCCGCTTCATTCAGGACCAAAACGAAGACGCACTGCTGGACATCCCCCCCGGCAGCGGTTCGGGGATCACGTCCGAACAGTCGTCGGTACTCGACTTCCTTCTGGCGGCGGATGGATCGGGGCGAAACCGTCCCGAAAGCGGCATTGTCGACCTGGCGTCCGCGCCGGGATCGGGTGTTCTTTCGGGCCTATCGTCCCGCAAACGGCTTGTGCCGCCGGATGACAAGTTCATTGTGCCTGATGTACAGCCGTCGTCCGTCGAGCCCGGCAATTCGTGGATGCGCGATGCGCTGAAGCATGCCCAGGACGAGCCCGCCTACGAAGCATTCGAAGTCATTGAAGAAGCCACCGCCGACGAGACGGTCGCTTGGGACGTTGTGCTGCCCGCCGAAGCTGTGAGCGATTCTTGGACGAAAGCGGCCGAGCCGGTGATCGAATCGTTCGACGTCATCGAAGAGGATGTGCCCGCCGCCGAAGCCGTCGAGAACAATTCATGGACAAAGGCCGCCGAGCCAGCCGCACCGCGCATCGGGGACGCCGTGGCGAAGGGCGACTCGTGGACTCAATCGGCGCCCGTACGCAGGCCGGAAGAGCAAACCTGGCACACGCTCGACATCGGCGAAGCCGAACCGCTGCCGCCGGCCGTTGATACGACGACGAAGGCCGCGCCGCAGGCTCCGGCCGAGGAAACGTGGAACACCCTTGATGTGGTTGAAGCCGCGCCGCTCGCCGAAGCTGCCGGTGATTCGTGGACGAAGGCCGCCGCGCCGCCGGCTCCGGCCGAAGAAACGTGGAACAGCCTCGATGTGATTGAAGAAGCCGCCCCGCTCGCCGAAGCCGCAGCCGGCGATTCGTGGACGAAGGCCGCCGCGCCGGTGGTCGAGGTTGCCGGAGAAGCGTGGGACGTGGTCGAAGCGGCCGAAGTTATCGAGGACGATGTGCCCGCGGACGAAGCCGTCGAAACCGCACAGCCGATCGACATTGACGCCGCATGGGACAGCATTGCGGATGACAAGGCGATCGAATCGTTCGACAGGATCTCGGATAAACTCAACGAAACCAGCCCCGCACGCTCGACACGGAGCGGCGGCGACAGTGCGATCAACAAGCGCACCATGGCCTCGTTCCAGCTTCCCGACGAAAACCCGGAAGATGCGGTCGACCTCTACTCCGACGGCCCGTTCAACCGCGGCATCAGCGATTCGGGCTCACTGCAGATCACCGATGAAGAACTTGCCAAGCACGCCCGGATGCAGAAGGAACAGCAATCGTCGTCGATCGACCTGAGTTCCAAGCATACATCGTCGATGTTCGAGATCGACGTCGAAAGCGCCACTTCCAGCAAGGCACTCGTCGCTGAAGACCTGGTCGATTTGTCACTGCCCGCGGGCAACGAGCTGGACAGTTCGATGATCCGCAAGTTCGACGATGTCGCGCGGGAAGACCCCTACTTCAAGAACATGGCCGCGCCGGTCGAGGAAACCGAAGAGTTCATCGCCGCCGAAGTGTTCGACGACGAACCGTCCTTCCCCGTGACGCCACCGCCGACGAAGAAGAAGGGCAAGAAAAAGCTCGAACCGGTTGCCGATGACATGCTTACTACCGATCAATATGACGCTCCGACGTTCTCGGCCACTTCTGCTCCCGCACGCGGCAAGCGCGCCGTGGCACAGCCAGTCGTCGAGCCGGAATTCGCCGAAGCTGAACCGGTGGCCGACGAGCCGATGCCCGCGCGGGCTGGCAAATCCGCCAGACCGGCGAAGGAACGCAAAAAGCGCGGCGGCATGCTGATCGGCACGACCTTCGGTCTGCTGCTTGGTGCCGGGGGACTGTTCGCCGCGATGTACTTCGATGCCCTGCCGGACCCGAAGACTCTTCTCGGTGAGGACTCGACCGCCAACACGAAGCCGATCGTCACTAAGCCGCCGACACCGAACACGACGACGCCGCCGGTCGCAGTGGCCGAGACCCCGGCCAGCGCCCGCGCCCTTCTGGAAGCCGGCAACCCGGCCAAGGCCGCCACCGTGTTCGCCAAGCTCGATCAGGAACAGCCCGACGTGCTGGCCGGGCGCGGCCAGGCGGAATGGCTCGCCTACCTGCAGAAAGCGGCAGCAGAGGACAAGCCGCTGGACCGCGACAGTGAGGAGGCGAAGGCCGCCATCGCCCATCTGCAGGCCGCCGTCGAAAAGGCAAAGGGGAACGACAAAGCCGAACTCGATGCCGCACGTGCCTTCCTCTGGCAGGGGCTGATCGCCGAACTGTTCGACGACGATGCCGCGGCCGAGAAAATCTACACCGATGCCGAAATGGAGTTGAAGAGCGACGCCGCCCTGGCCCCGATCCGCGCCGCCGGCAACCGCCTGAAGGTGCTGCGTCCGCAGTCGGCCCCGCTGACGGCCATTCCGGCCGAGCATCTGCTGCTCGCCTTCACGCTGCTGCTGGCCGACCCCACAGGCACTCCCAAGGCCGACGAACCGGCCGGGCA